>PKDZ01000083.1 GCA_002862785.1 Flavobacteriales bacterium | reverse complement strand
GGGCCATGCCCACCAGGATTCCCTTCTGGCTCCGTTCACCCTCTCTGACGAGGAGCGGTCGCAGCTGCTTGCCTTCCTGTCCGCCCTGAACGACACGGCTTTTGTCCATGATGCGCGGTGGCAGCGCTGAAGGGGTTATCTTGAAGTTCGCGTGCGTTTTCCGTTGACCCTTTCCCGCCGGTTGATCTTGGTGGTCCTGCTTGGGGCTCTGCCCATGGCCCTGCTCGCCCAACCGGACGACCCGGGCGACTTGACGCTGGGGAGCCTTCGGACGTGGATCAAGGCCAATTGGTACGATGGCCTGTTTGACGATTTGGGGTACAATGGCGCCCGGAGCCAGATGTATGGGTACGTGGACGCCGATGGCGGTCAGATCGAGTGCATTTACACCGGTTTCCAGCAGGCCAGCGGTTTCGTGACCTACCCCAATCCAATCAACGCTGAGCACCTTGTTCCGCAATCCTTCTACGGGGGAGTCAGCCCCATGAAGTCCGACATCTGGTCGATTCGACCGTGCCATGGCTCGGCGAACTCGGCGCGGAGCAACGACCCTTATGGTGAGGTGGCCGACGGCAGTGCGCAATGGTATGGGGTGACCTCGTCCGGGGAGTACCTGAGCACGGGGTCCATGCCCACCAATGCCGATGACTTCAGCGAGGGGTCCGGCAACCTCTGGGAGCCCCGTGAAGAGAAGAAGGGGGATGTGGCGCGCTCAGTCTTCTACTTCTACACCATGTACCCCACGCAGGCGGGCGTCCTTGCCGATGTCGGCGACCCGGACCTGCTCTACCAATGGCATCTGGACGATCCTGTGGACCCGCCCGAGGTGGTGCGCAACGACCGGACCGCGGTGGCGCAGGGCAACCGCAATCCGTATGTCGACCATCCCGAATGGGTCTATGATGCGTGGTTCTGGGAGCCGCCGGCCATCGTGCCGGGATGCATGGCCGCCACGGCGTGCAACTTCGATCCTGCCGCCAACGAGGATGACGGAAGCTGTGTCTTTGTGGGCGATGCCTGCGATGACGGGAACGCGATGACGTTCGATGACGTCTACACGGACTGCAGCCTTCCGGGGTACGGGTGCGAGGGCACTCCGGTCACGGTGCCGGGGTGCACCTCCGGGTCGGCTTGCAACTACGACCCCGCCGCCACGGAGAATGACGGCAGCTGCATTTTTGAAGGGGACCCGTGCGACGACGGAGACGCGACCACCTTCAACGACGTCTACACGGAGTGTGACGCCCCGAACTACGGATGCACCGGGGAGTTCATCGTCGATGACTGTCCGGAGGACTTCGATGGGGACGGCTTGGTGGCGGTGAGCGACGTGCTGTTTTTGCTCAGTGATTTTGGCTGTCTGTCCAATTGTGTCGCCGACATCAATGGGGACGGCCTCGTGACGGCGGTCGACATGCTCGCTATCTTGGCGGTGTTCGGTACGCCCTGCGTCAACTGAGCCCATTAACGCTTCCATGAGACCCTCCCTTTCCGCTGCCCTCTGGCTGGCTGCCACGGCCTTGTTTTCGCTTCCCGTTCAATCCCAGATCGAGACTCCGGCGGAGTTCCTCGGCTATGAACTGGGCGACCGGTTCACCCGACACCACAAGGTGGTCGACTATGCCCAGTCGCTGGCCGACGGCTCGGACCGCGCCGTCTGGATGCCGTATGGCCGGACCTCGGAGTACCGGGACCTCGGTCTGCTCATCGTCACCTCCAAGGCCAACCACGCCCGGCTCGAGTCCCTGCGTCAGGCCAACCTTGCCCGTACGGAGGGGAAGGGGCTGCCCGCCGATGACCCCGGCGTTGCCTTTGTCTACTTGAGCTACAACGTCCATGGCAATGAAGCCGTGTGCACGGAGGCTGCCCTGCGCACCATGCACGCCTTGGTGTCCGGAGAGGATGCCGGCGGCCGCGATGTGGCCGCTTGGCTCGATCAGGCCGTGGTCCTCATCGACCCGTGCGTCAACCCGGATGGGCGGGATCGCTATGTGGCCTTCCAAGACCGGACGTCGGGCCTGACGCCAGATGCCGACCTGAGCACCGTGGAGCACGACGAGCCCTGGCCTGGCGGACGCAGCAACCACTTCATGTTTGACATGAACCGCGACTGGGCGTGGCAGACCCAAGTGGAGACCCAGGGCCGGGTGACGGCCTACCGCCACTGGATGCCGCAGGTCCACGTCGACTTCCACGAGCAGGGCATCAATTCGCCCTACTACTTCGCCCCGGCTGCGGAGCCCTTTCACAAGATCATCAGCCCATGGCAGCGGAAGTGCCAGGAGCACATCGGCGCCAACAACGCCCGGTGGTTTGACGCTCGGGGCGCGTTGTACTTCACCCGCGAGGTGTTTGACCTGTTCTACCCCGCCTATGGGGACACCTGGCCGCTCTACAACGGGGCCATCGGCATGACCTACGAGCAGGGGGGCAGTGGCCGCGCCGGCCGCGCTGCGTTGACCAGCCTCGGCGACACGCTCACCTTGGCCTACCGCATTCAAAACCACCACGAGTCCGGTCTGAGCACGGTCGAGGAGAGCGTCCGCCGTGCCGGAGAACTGGTGGAGGAATTTGCCGACTACCACCAGCGCAACATCGAGGCGCCGTTCGGCGCGTACCGTGGCTACGTGTTCCCGGCGCGACAGGATGCGGCCAAGATGGCCGAGCTGCGGCGGCTCCTCGACGCCAATGGCATCGATTACGGGACGGCCCCCGCGGCCTCTGGTGTCCGCGCCTATGATTACGCCACTGGGCGCACCGGCAAGCGCACCGTCCGCCAAGGTGATCTCCTCATCGATGCCCGCCAGCCCCATGGCGGCATCCTGCAGGTGCTGATGGATCCGGACCCCGTGCTTTCGGACAGCATGACCTATGACATTACGGCCTGGGCGCTGCCCCATGCCTTGGGTCTGGACGCCTTGGCCCTCACCAGCGCCCTCTCTGTGGCCGGGGAATGGGTCAAGCCTGCACGGGCGCAACGGGCGACCGGGCCCGAGCAGGCGTACGCGTGGGTATTGCCGGGCAACGGCGCCGATGCCATCCGCGGCCTGGCCTCCCTCCTGAAGGATGGGGTGACCGTGCGCCGGGCTGACACCGGATTTACCGTCGAAGGACAGGTCTTTGCCGCCGGCGATTTCGTGATCACCCGTCGCAACAACGAAGGGGTGGCCGACATGGCGGGAGCCCTTGCGCGGGCATCGCAGGCAGCTGGCACGCGGGCCTTGGCTGTGACCTCGGGCCGGGTGACCAGCGGGTATGACTTCGGCAGCAGCCATTATGACGCCATCCAGGCGCCGCGGGTCGCCACCATTGTGGGCCCGGGCGTGAGCTCCCTGAGCGCCGGAGAGATCTGGCATCACTTCGAGACCAAGCTGGACTATCCGCTCAACCGGGTGGGCGCCATGGACGAGCTCGACCTGGACAACCTGGATGTGGTGATTCTCCCCAGCGGTTGGTACCGCATGGGCGACGACGAGCGGAGCGCGCTGGCGGACTGGGTCCGCAGCGGCGGTCAACTGGTGGCCGTCGGGGGGGCATGCAGTGCGTTTGCCGGCCAGGATGGCTGGGGACTCGAACGCTATGCCGACGGAGAGCGGGCCGAGATCGAAGCCGCCGAAGAGGCCGTCCAGGAGGCGGCCGACGAGCGCAATGCCCACGACCGGGCTGCCCAGGGGCTCGACCCATTGCCCTTTATCGACCGTGGTCGGGACCGACTCCGCTATGATTTGCCCGGGGCCATCTTTCGGGCGGCAGTGGACGACAGCCACCCCCTCGCGGATGGATACAGCACGGAGTACATGACCCTCCGCACGTCTGGCCGGCGGTACGCGGCCCTCGAGGACGGCAATGTGGCGGTGTTGCTTCCCGGCGACCATGGACGGCCCTTCAGCGGCCACGCCGGTGAGATGGCCATCCCGGCGCAAGCGGGTTCGCTCGTCGCTGGGGTCCAAAACATGGGTCGGGGCAGCGTCGTCTATTTGGTGGACAACCCGCTTTTCCGGGCCTTCTGGAAGTCCGGTCACCGCTTCTTCGAAAACGCCGTCTTCCTCGGCCCGTCGATGTGATCAGTTGCAGAGGTTGGTGGTGGAATGGCAGTCCCGACAATGCGGGGCGGAGCAACATGAACGAGCTGTTCACTTGGCGCCTTGAGGCGCAGGGCCAATGCAACGCCGAACGCGTCTATCAGGGCCAGGTCCAGCTCATCAAGTGACGCTTCCGCGCCTTTGGCTTTAGTTTGGACTCATGTATCAGCGTCTCCTCTTCTTGCTTTCTGCGGTCCTGCTCTTCGGGTGTGCCACCGAACAGCGCCTTGGCGAGTCCCGCATCCAATCGCGCCGGTATTCCAAAGGCTTCCACGTCCAGCATCACCGCGAGGCCAAGCCCGCTCCCCAGAGAAATCGGGGCGCCATGCCCGCTGAGGCCACAGCCGCCTCTCAACGGCAGCCGGAACCCAATGGAGTCACCTTCTTGGAGACCGAGGCGGTCATGGAGGTGATGAAGGCTGTGGAGCGCACCGGACTGGCGGCCCCGTCCCGTCCAGAAGCCGAGCGGGTGACGTTCATGGAGCCGCGGCTTCCCAAGGGCATCGACCATGAGACGCGGGTCGAGCTGCTATCCTCTGAAGAGCTCCCCGAAGCGGTGGAGGGTCGGCATCCCGAATCCGTGCCTGGCTTCATCCTGTCCCTCGGGTGGGCCTTCGGCCTGATCGGAGAAGCTGCCGTGACCCATCTCGAGATGCCGGTCAACGGCGTCCCCATCGCCTTGGGCGTCCTGGCCAGCATCATCGGATACATCCTGTCCCGGAGGGCCTATCGGCTTTCTCTCGAGCACCCGGACCGGTACCCGCGCTACCGCCTGTCGAGGGCATCGCGGTTCGTATCGTTCGGATTTCTGGCGCCGATTGCCCTCTACTTGGCGATTGTCCTGCTCGTGATTCTGCTCCTCGGTGGAATCGGGATCATGTAAAGCCCCGGGCGCTCACAGGCAGGGCTGTCCGAATCCAGATAGCATGTTCAGAATGTCGGTGACGCCCACGATGCCATCTCCATCGAGGTCAGCCACACAGACACCCGAGCAGCCAAATTCGCCGAGGGCGACCAGCACATCGTTCACGGCAATGACGCCGTTTCCGTCGAAGTCGCCCGGACAATCCACCGGGAACTCGCACGAGCCGTCATCGTCCGTGGCGTCGGGGTTGTAGTTCGTCGCCTCTGGATCGGTGCAACCCGGGATCTCGTCGACGTCGCAGACTCCGTCGCCATCCAAGTCGGCCGTGCAGTCTCCGCCGCAGACGCCGAGGGCGTCGTGGTAGAGGCAGGTGCCATCGTCGACGTTGGCCGCGGGATTGAAGTTGCAGGCCGCGGCATCGGTGCAGCCTGGCACGTCGGGGACTCCGGAATTCGGGCAGACGTCGGAGATGGTCCAGTTCACTTGGTAGGTGACCGCCGAAGCCGAAGTCCAGCCGTTGTAGAGAGAGACGCTCCAGTTGCCATTGCCTGTGAGACCGGCATCGCTCAAGTTCACGGTAGCCGTAAAGGTGCCATTTCCAGTGCCGGCCCAATCGGAGGGCCAGATGGTTTGGTAGCCACCGAGACTGGCGCAGCTGGCAGGGGAGTCGTTGTATCCGCCGAACGCCACGCAGCTTCCGTTTCCATCGGTGATCGACATGGCCATGTCGGCCGGCCAGCTACTGCCCTGTCCGGTGAAGGTCAACGTGATGTCGATTGAGCTGGCTGCCGGATTGGCAATCGCGTCGACGACGACCGGAGCGCTGCTTTCGCCGCCTGCCAACGAGACTGTCTGGGCGCCGGTGATCGAGCATTCGCATCCGAACTGGGGGTCGGGTGCGACACACGAGCCGTCATCTATGGTGGCAGTGTCGTCATAGTTGCAAGCGCCGGGATCCGTGCATCCGTAGCAACTGAAGTCACAACTGCCGTCGTCGTTGAGCGCGGCTGGGTTGAAGTTGCAGGCCGTGGCGTCCGTGCAGCCGCAATCCTCCAGGCAGGGCGGCGTGATGTTGGGCCGGAGGACGAAGAGGCCCTCCTCGATGTGGCTCACGATCACGTTGCCGGAGGCGAAGTAGGGGTAGTTGCTCCAAGTTCCATTCATCTGGGCGGAATTGCTCGACGGATACACGTCGAAGTAGGCCACCCGCTCGAGCTGGCCCTGTCCGACGTTGTCGAGGTCGAGGATCTCGAGGCCGGCCCGGTAGTTCGATTGGTACACAAGCCCGTCGTTGACATACATGTTGTGGTCAGTGGCTTCCGTCGCACCCACGTGCGTGCCGATGAGGCTCACGTCGTTCAGGTCCTGCACGTCGAAAATGTAGGTCCGCGTGTTGACGGAGCCCTCGTCGAGTTCGTCGCCGACCAGCAGGTATTTGTGGTCCTCCGTTAGCCAGCCCTGGTGGGTATAGGCCGAGGTGGCATAGCCCGTGGCGCTGAGCAGCACCGGGTCACCGGCGTTGGTGACGTCGACGATCGTGACGGTGTTCTCGTTGAAGCAGAAGGCGATCTCCTTGCCACCGTACTGGGCGTCCGGCCCGATGTAGTTGACGACCTGCACGTCGTGGCTATACCCGTCCTCGGCGAAGCTGCCGATGAGTGTCGGGTTCATCGGATTGCTGATGTCGATGATGTTCAATCCGCCGGAGAAGGTATTGGCCCCAATGGGGTATGCGCGGCCAGACTGCTGGTTGATGGCGATGTTGTGGCAGTTTCCAAACCCATCATAATGCGCATCCTCGGAGAAGGTGACGGGCGGGTTGGGTACGTTGCGGAGGGTGGTCAGGTCAAACACCTGCATGCCGTGCCCGGAGGCTTCGGATACAATGAAGGCGTGGTCAGCGTAGACTTTGATGTCGCGCCATAGGGACGAGACCGTGTGGGTGGGAAGATCCCCGAGGTACACCGGGTTGTTGGGGTCGGTGACGTCGATGAAGGCCGTGCCGGTCGTGCGTCCGAGCAGGGCGTACTCCTTGCCGTCGAGCGGGTCGGTCCAGCCCCAGATGTCGTTCATCTCGCCGCCGCCGACCTGGTTGGGTCCGAGTTGGCTCATGAAATCAACCTGGTCGCAGGGGTAGATGCCGGCAAACCCGTCCACGCAGGGCGTCGTGGGCACGAAGTCTGGCGTGTCGCAGATGCCGTCACCATCCACATCGGAGGCGCAGTCGCCATTGCAGACACCGAGGGCGTCCACCTGACCTACGCAGGGGTCAACATCGTCGCACACCCCATCTTGGTCCAAATCGGCAGCGCAGTCACCACCGCAGACGCCGAGCGCGTCCAGCTGGTTGCCATTGCAGTCGCAGTCCGCAGTGGGGATGTCACTGCATCCACAGTCATAGATGGCACCAGGGCCTCCACAGATGCCACACGCATCCAATTCGGCACAGGAGCCGTCGTCTGTGATTGCGTTTGGGTTGTAGTTGCAAGCATTTGGATCGGTGCAGCCGGCCACATCACTAGGGACAGGACAGACGTCGTTCAACGTCCATGTGACGTCATAGGATACTTCGCCGGAGCTGGTGTATCCATTGTACAGTGTAAAGCTCCATGTGCCAGAACCCGAAAGTCCAGCGTTGCTCAAGTCCACCGTTGCCGTGTAGGTTCCGTTGCTGGATGTTTGCCAGGAGCTGGGCCATACAGCCGTGTAGTTTCCAATGCTTTGACAGCCGCTTGGCGAACTGTTCCAGCCGCCAAAGGCGATGCAATTTCCATTGGGGTCGGTGATGGTCATGGCCATGTCGGCCGGATAACTGTTCCCGCTATTGAGACTGTTGAATGCGACGGATACGTCCATCGTTGATGGGCTGGGGTTGCCGATGGCTTCCAATTCCAATGCGCCCCCGGATTCCCCTGCACTGATTGAGGCAGACTGATTGCCATCCACGCTGCAGTCGCAGCCAAAGGTTGGGTTAGGGGCGACACAGCTGTTGTCGTCGATGGTGGCATCCGCATCGTAATTGCACGCCGTGGGGTCGGTACAACCGTAACAGCTAAAGTCACAGGTGCCGTCATCGTTGAGTGCATTGGGGTCGAAGTTGCACGCGGAGTCGTCCATGCACCCGCAGGATACCTCGCAGGGCGGGGAACAGCCTTCGGAGTCGAGGATGCTGGCGCGGGCGCCTCCGGTGGCGAACAGGGCGCGCATCCGTTGCTTCTGGCCTTCGGTGAACACGTTCATGCAGGCGTCATCTGAATAGTCCATGTAGTTCTGGACCATGTCGGTGGTGCCACAGCTTGTGTGGCCGAGAGCGCAGCCGTAGTTGGCCCCGTCGGATTCGGGAGTGTCGGAGACGAAATCGTCCGCACCACATGGGCCATCCCCCCAAATGTGGCGGAGGTTGAGCCAGTGGCCTACCTCATGGGTTCCGGTTCGGCCAAGGTCGAACGGAGCACTGGCGGTGCCGATGTTTCCTGTATACTGGTACCCGCACACCACACCATCGGTGGCAGCTGAACCGCCCGGGAATTGCGCGTAGCCGAGGAGCCCTCCGCTCAGGTTGCACACCCAGTAGTTGAGGTAGTCGGAAGCGGGCCATGCATCGGACCCGCCTTGAGAAGAAAACTTCATCGCATCGTTGGAGCCAAAGCTGCTAACGGACGTCGGAACCCGAAGAATGCCGTTGGTGGGCGCTCCATCGGGATCAAAGGAGGCCAAACAGAATTCAATCTCCGTGTCGGCGGCCACGGATTCCCAGACGTTGTCCTGATCGCTGTTGGTTCGGCGGAAGTCTTCGTTGAGAATGTCTAGCTGAGATTGGATCTGGGCGTCTGAGATGTTTTGGGTGCTGTTTGCGTACAGGACGTGGAACACCACCGGGATGGTGATCACGGCCGGCGCAGCGGCGGCCCGCTCTGCCTCCGTCATGCTGTTCCACAATGTGGTGTGGTCTTCAATGCGCTGCTGCATTCCGGCATATTTCGGAAGGCCCATCAGTTGGACGTGCTTCTCGTGGGACGCACAGGTCCGTTGGGGGATGCTGATGGCGCTCTCGGTTCCGGTGAGAGAGGAGGACTGGGCCATCAGTCCGAAGGGCATTCCGAGGAGGACAGCCGCGAGGAGGTTGAATTTGGGCATGGTGTACTACGCTACGGAGAAGGTAACACGCTGACTAGGTGAATGGTGCAGACTGTCGACTCCATCCTAATAAGATACGTCTAATAGTAGTATTTATCAGATATAAAGGAGTCAAAGTCAGCCAAGATCAAATGCCAAGATGAAACCGAATGGACCCTGCGGAGGAGGGGACAGCGCAGCTCAGCGGTTCGTGTCGCTGGTGGTACGCTGAGGCGCAACGTCCACGCCGGAATCACTCCTGGTCTGAGCCCTGCGTGTTGGGAGCGGGACTGCGCCCACTGTATTGCATCGTGGACATCATGTTGCCGGCAGAATCGACAAGGCGCAGGAACAGCGTGCCATCGGTTGGCAGTTGCCAGGTGGTCCAAGGACCGCTCAGCGTGACCGATCCGACCCGAGCGCCCAACGCGTCAAACGCGATGAGTTCGGTTGGGGTGGGCCCGCTCCACTTCAGGGCAACCTGGCCGCCGCCCTGGCGGGTGATGAGAAGGGGGGCGTCTCCATTTTGTTCGGTCAGTCCGCTGGTGCTGTTCCACGCATTGAATTCCTCCTGCAGCACATCGATGGGCTCGACCCCGAAGGGCGTGAGTGACACCACGAGGTCCAGCGTGAGGGCGTCCGGATCGTCCCCGGGGTAGGCCACCCGCAGGAAGGCGCTGCGGCTGCTCACGCCCTCTTCGAGGCAGCGCGTGTCGGCCCCGGCCACATTGGCCCCCTGCAAGGCCGCCATGAGCTTCTCGGCCAAGGTGCCGGACGTCTCGAGGAACCCAGCCTCCATTTGTGTGAGGATTTCCTCGCCGAGGAGGATGTTGCCTTGGATGGCGTAGTTCTCCCCGACGATGTGGTCCTTGACGTCGAAGCAGTTGTCGCCCGTAAAGGCGGCCGCCCGGGCCATCCCGGAGACAAGGTCGGCCATGCCGTATTGGCGCACGGCGGCGTTGTTTTCAGCGTCGTTCTCCTCCAGCCACGCCATGAGTTCTTCCGGCGACAGCCCGTTGTCGACCACCTGCTCATGGGCCGCGTTCTGGTTGGCGGGGATCCAGTAGCTCTGCGTGTGGATGGCGCCGACGTCAGGGATCACATCGCTGATGATGACGGCTCCGCCGGCGATCTGGTTGTCGTCGAGGCACGTCGCGCCTGCACTGCCGACTTGGCCGGTGGTGAGGTCGACGGCGACGATGCTGAACGTGTCTTGGGCCACGGCAGTGCCGCAGACGCACAGGAGCAGGCCGAGCAGGAGGGAGGTGAAGTGACGCATGCCCCCAAGTTAGGGGGTCACTCCGCCACGAGCCACGTCGCGCGCGCCACCCGTCCGGTGCGGTCCACGGCCACCAGGTACAGCGTTCCTAAGGCGGGTCCCTGCAACGTCAGTCGCCAACCGGATTCGGAGGGCTCGCTGAGCACGTCCACCTTCTGTCCCAGGGAGTCGACCACCCGCAGCGCGTGGGCATGGAAGTCCTGGGGCCAGCCGACGGTGACGGATCTGGCAGACGGGTTGGGATAGACGTCGAGAGGGGCAGCGTCGGGCAACGGGGCCCGCTGGTCAGCCAACGGCAATCCGCCGCAGTCGGCCTCGCTGCCGAGGCGGAGGGAAAGGGCGTCGAAGTAGCTGTCGTTGTCCTGCCCGGCCACCCGCGTGCCCTGCAGTTCGACCCGGATGAAGCGGGTGAGCGGCGGCACGGGCGCTTGGATCTCCACTTCGGTCCAGGTGGCCACCGGCATCTCGAACCAGCCGGTCTCCCCAATTCCTTCTGAAGCGTCATCGAGGAAGAGCAGCCGCATGGCGGGGATGTCCGAGCCGCTCCAATCGCTCATCCAGGCAGTCGCCCGCGCCAGGACGGAGCCGGCGTCGATGGAGTCGGCCTCCCCCGACACCTCCACGTCTTGGTGCATTCGGGCGAGGTCGCTTTCGGTGCACAGTCCGCCGACGGCGAAATAGCGGGAGCCGGTGTGCGGATTCACCCCGTTGCATTCGCCAGCGGTCAGGGATTCGGCGATGCCCTCGGTCACCGTCCAACCGTTGAGGCCATCCTCGGCTTCGGGATTGACCAGCAGGTTGTCGCCGAGCAGCGATTCAGAGGTGGAGAAGGGGGTCGGAGCGGTCCAGTCGCTCCAGTTCAGCTCTCGGTCCCGGTAGCGCGCGCGCCACCAGAGGTCGCTGTTTTCGGGCAGGCCCGGCATGGCCTCGGTGACGAGTGATTCGCCGGCCTGCGTGTCCTCGTCGAAGTACACGTTGCGGTGCCGCTCCCAAACGTCGGCGATGGGGGCAGAGAACCCATTGATGTCAGTGGCCACCTGCCACTGGCTGGCCCCGTGCAGGGCGTCTGCGCTGCCTCCGGCGAAGGGTTCGGCGGCGAGCACCACACACTCCGGTGGCAGCGTCTCGCCCACCGGGGCGACGGCGAGGGGCGGTTGGACCGGGACTTCGGCCTTGGTGATGACGAGAGAGTCGGTGACCACATTGTCGAGGTCCACGGCGTTGTCCCCCCGGCTCAGGCGCTTGACAGTGAATTGCGGCTGGTCGCCGGCCTCCACGTCGACCGTCACAAAGCCCCAATCGTCGGTGGTGATTTCGAACTCGTCGTAGTCGAATTGCGGCCATTCGCCCCAGTAGTCGATGGCGCCCCCGGCGGTGGCCACGTTGATCCACAGGTGCTTGTGGTCCAGCGACTGGCCGCGCGAGTAGCCGTGGGTGTGGCCGAAGAAGTGGACGCTCGGCTTCCCGCATTGTTCCGTGAAGGCCTCCAGCTGCGCGACCACCTGCCCGGTGAAGTCGCTTTCCCCTGGGGTCCACAGCTCGCTCTTGTGAGGATGGTGGAGCTGGGCAAACACGAAGTCGATGTCCTCCATGCCGCAGGTCGAATTGAGCACCCCTTCGAGCCAGGCCAGTTGCTCCGGCCCGTCGTAGGGACCGTTGGAGTTCAGGCCCATGAAGCGGACGTTCCCGTAGTCCTTGTACCACCAATGCTCCTCGTAGCCGGGCGTGCCGTTCTCGGGAAGGTGGAAATACTGAAAGTAGTAGGAGGAGTTGTTTTCGTGGTTGCCCAGCACCGGGTAAACGGGAACGTGGGAGAACAGGTCGTGGGACGGGGTGAAGAAGTCATTGGCCCACTGACCGTAGCTGTTGCCATTGACCACGAGGTCTCCTGGGATGAGCACGAGGGCGATCTCGTCGGAGGTGACCCCGCCGAAGTAGTCGAGGACGCCCTGGTGGATGATCTCGTCGAAGATGTCGGGGTCATTGCCGCTTTTCTGCATGTCGCTCATGGCGACAAACGTGAAGTCCGCTTCAGAGTCGGTGGGCGGCGGCGTCCGGAAGCGCGTTGCCTCGGTGGTCTCGCCGCCGGCGGTGACGGAATAGAAGTAGGGGGTGTCGGGGAGGAGCCCGTCGATCAGGACGTCGTGCATGGCCCCGCCTGGGGAGGAGACGCCGCCAGAATTGACGGTGGTGCCGAGGGCCTCGTCCGGTCCCCACTCCACGCTGCAGGTGCCCAGTCCTCCCGCTTCCCAGACGATGCGGATGGAGGTCGGTTCGGCGTTCTGCAGGAAGGGCCGGACGACGAAGGCTTGGCTCCACGCGGTGGAGAAGAGGAAAACACTGGAAACGAGCAGGGCGAAGCGCATGGGGTCAAGGTAGGCAGACCGCGGGTTCCGGGAGTGTAACCCTGGGCGGGGAAGGGGAGTATAATGTCCCAGAAAAACCGATCTCACGATGCGCACTGCACCCTTCGCTTTCTTCTTCCTGGCCGCCTTGGCCCTGACCAGCTGCACCCAGGAAGCCCTCTTCCCCGATCCGTTGGCCGGCACCGTGCGCGAGCTCGGTTTCGAGTGGCTCGACGCGGTCGAGTCCTGCCTGGACTCTGATGACCACAGCACCGCCTTTTATGGTCGGGCCACCTGGCTCGACGGCAACCGCGTGCACATTGACCTGCCCGCGCCCGAGGCTGTGGGCTTCGACACCGAGGAACCCGTGTTCCGCGAGATCGTGGAGGCCGAATCCATCCGCTACGTCTACAATCCGACGAGCCAAAGCGTGACGCTGTTTTTGACGGCGGGCACGGTGACGCTGGAATGGAACGAGGGCCTCGGCGCCCTGGAAGGGGACGTGCTGCATCGGGATTATCTCACGATTTCCACGCGCGGCGCTTCCCTGTCGCCGGACATCTGAGGGCAACTTTCCGGATGAAGGGGTGGAATCCCCGTTTCGGGTCGGACCTTCGCGCCCAATTCCAGCGTGTTGTCCACCTTTTCCGACCTCGGCCTTTCGGCCCCCCTCCTCGACGCCATCACTTCCCTTGGCTTCGAGACGCCCACTGAAATTCAGGAGAAGGCCATTCCGCACCTGCTCGGTGGGCACGCGGACTTCATCGGCCTCGCCCAGACCGGCACCGGCAAGACGGCCGCCTTCGGGTTGCCGCTGCTTGACCTGCTTGACCCGGAGGCCGACTTCACTCAGGCCATCGTTCTCGCGCCAACCCGTGAGCTCGGTCAGCAAATCGCCGAGCAACTCGCGCTGTTCTCCAAGAAGCAGAAAAGCATCCGAACGCTCGCGGTCTACGGTGGCGCCAACATCGCGATGCAGATCAAGGCGCTCAAGAAGACCCGGCATGTGGTCATCGCGACACCAGGCCGCCTCATCGACCTCGTGAAGCGCAAGGCGATTCACCTCGAGCAGGTGCGCTATGTCGTGCTGGATGAGGCCGACGAGATGCTGAACATGGGCTTCAAGGAGGAGCTCGACACCATCCTCGGGTTCACGCCGGAGGAGAAGCAGACCTGGCTCTTCTCGGCCACGATGCCCAAGGAAATCCGTCGGATGGTCAAGGACTACATGACCGATCCGTTCGAGGTCCGCATCGACCCGAAGACCGTCGTCAACACGAACATCCAGCACCAATATGCCGTGGTCCATCCGAAGGACAAGGCCGAGGCCTTGACCCGCTTCCTCGACCTCGACCCCGAGCTGTATGGCGTGGTGTTCTGTCGGACGAAGATGGACACACAAAGGCTGGCCGAGGACCTCGTGAAGGCTGGCTACCGCGCTGATGCAATTCATGGCGACCTCAGTCAGGCCGCCCGGGATCGCGTGATGAAGCGATTCAAACAACGCGATCTGCAGGTCCTCATCGCCACGGATGTGGCGGCCCGCGGCATCGATGTCAACGACCTGTCCCACGTCTTCCACTTCGCCTTGCCCAACGACCAGGCGTACTACACGCACCGCTCAGGACGTACTGCTCGCGCTGGAAAGAAGGGCATTTCGATGTCTCTGATTGGGTTCAAGGAGAAATACAAAATCCACAACCTTGAGAAGGGGCTTGGCGTGGAATTCGCCCGCGTCGATGTTCCGATGGCCGACGCCGTGGTGGAGACCCGCCTTCGCAGCTGGGCTATGGGCCTGATGGCCGAGGCGGAGGGCGCTGCACCGCCGCAGGAACTCGTCGACCAGATTGACTTGCTGCTCAGTCCGTTGAGCAAGGAGGACATGATCGCCCGCCTTGTTGCCCGAGAGCTGGGACGCCTCAACCTGGGTCACCGCGCCGACCTCAATGACCGTGGTCCAAAGGGGAAGAAGGGGTTCAAGAAGGACGGCCAGAACTTCAAGGGGGGCAACTCCGCCGGCGGTTTCAAGAAGCCGTTCAAAAAGGGGGGCTACAAGAAGGACGGCTACAGCAAAGACGGCTACAAGAAGGGCGGCTACCAGAAGAGCAAGCCCGGCGGCTACAAGAAGAAGCCCGTCTGGGACGACGATGGGTTTGCCTCCCCATCCGGTGATGGCGAATGGACGCCGCGCGAGGGCAGCGGAGGCTACCGCAAGAGCTACAGCGGGGGCGCCAAGAAGGGAGGCTACAAGAAGGGCAAGCCCGGTGGCTTCAACAAGGGCCCGGGCGGCCCCAACAAGGGCGGCTACAAGAAGCGCTGGTGAACGCGTGGCGATGCTCCTTGACCGGCGTCAGGGAAGCAGGCGCTTCGAGTTGGAGTAGTAATGGACCTGTCCCTCGAGGACGAAGTACCACTCTTCGATGAAGGCGGTCTCCACGGTGTCTCCGTTCAGGGTGCCGACTTCGTCGAATCCGGCATGGACCCAATCCCCGGGCTCGTCTTGGTCATCGTCTACGGCGAAGGCCCAGCTCATTGTCCAAGAGTAGTCGAGGGTATCCTTGGCCAGCTTGGCGGCGAAGGCATCGAATCCTTGGAACTGGTCCCCGTCATTCCATTCGTAGCGGCAGGTGTCCGAGTAGAACCGGCGCATGGCCTCCAGGTCGAGCTTGGCCCATTCGACATCGATGGCCTTCACGAGCTCCACGGAAGATTCGCTGCCCATGGTCACGGGCTTGCCGGTCGGCGCGAAGCCGTTGGCGCAAACAGGAGATTCTGAAACGGGAGCGGGGGTACAGGCCACGATGAGGGTGGCAGCGAGGCAGGCGAAGCAAAGGAGTCTCATGCGGTCAAGCTACGCGGAGGGGTGTCCTGGTTTGCCAAGGTGTCTTGTGATTTCCAACAGTTTGCGTGTTCAGAATGTAAGAGGATGAGTCTGAGTGTGTAAGATTAATCCTACCTTGTGGCCATGCACATCAACTTGACCCAAGCCACGGCCATGCTCTGCGCATGCCTGATGGTCACCGCTTGCAACCGCGATGAACCGGGTTGTACCGACCCCACCGCGCTCAACTACGACGCTGACGCCACCACGGACGACGGCAGTTGCACCTACGACACCACCGGTGGCAGCGGGGAAGGCGGGGGAATTCAAACCGCAGAATGCGTGGATACCGTGTCCATGGATGGATACGATTATGTCGTGGTGGCGATCGGTTCACAGTGCTGGTTCGCCGAAAATCTTCGCACCACGGTTTTCCAAGACAGCACCGAGATTCCTCTGGAACTCGGCGCCTCTTTTCCAAACTTGCTCGAGCCCGCACGCGCGGCCTACAGCAACAGTTCGTCTTATTCCGATACCCGCGGTTTCCTCTACAATGGCTACGCGACAGTCGATGAGGAGCACGGAGGCATCTGCCCAGCCGGTTGGCATGTTCCCACGGAGTTGGACTGGATGCTGCTCGAGGCTTACCTCGTCGGAGAAGGGCATGGCGACGTGATGGGCGATGTGTTGAAGTCGACGTCTGGCTGGAATGCCAATGGCAATGGAAGCGACCTCTATGGATTCAATGCCAAGCCCGCCGGAATTTGTTGGCCGGACGGCAACTTTTACAACGTCAACAACTTCGGACACTTTTCAAGCAGCACGTGGAACAATGATTACTCCGCGATGCAGCTGCGCACCATGGCCTATGACAACGATCAAATGGCGCGCCAATCTTACTGGCCCGTTTCTGGCCACAGCATCCGCTGTTTGCAGGACTGATACGAAGTCGGCGATCCAAATCGTGTCATGAGGAAGCCGGTCCGCAAGGGCCGGCTTTTTCATTGGGGCAACCCGGCGCACCGGGACTTCGCGAATTGCGACGTATCTTCCAGTATGCGCTGCCGGGTATTTGCTTTCTTTTATTTTGATCACGGCTGACCCGGGACAGGCAACACCATATTGATTGATGAGCCCGTCCACGACGGGCCTTTTTTTTGTGCGAAGGCAATGAAAGTTGGAATTCAGGGTGTCCGGGGGGCATTCCATGAGGAGGCCGCCCTGCGGTGGTTCGGAGAGGAGGTGGAGCCCTGTCCGGCCCACGATTTCCCGGAGCTGGTCCGCGGCTTGGAAGAAGGGGCCTTTGACCGGGCCGTGATGGCGGTGGAGAACACCCTGTCGGGCTCCATTCTGCCCAACTTCCGGCTGCTGGCCGAGCGCGACATCTCGATCATCGGGGAAGTGCGCATGCCCGTGAAGCAGAACCTGGGCGTCCTGCCCGGCGTGCGCCTCGACGACCTCGAGGAGGTGCGCTCTCACTACATGGCGCTCAACCAGTGCCGAGGGTATTTCCGGGGCCATCCCGGCATCCGGCTGGTCAACGACACCGACACGGCCCTCGTCGCCCGACAGATCGCCGAGCACCGCTGGGACCGCATCGGATGCGTCGCCAGCATGCGGGCGATGGAGCTATACGGACTGGAGTGCCTCGCCGAGGACATTGCAGACGACCCATCCAACCTCACGCGCTTCATGGTCCTGACGCCCCACCGTCACGAAGCCCTGCCCGAAGCGGGCGACCTGGCGACCATCACGCTCATCCTGCCGCACAAGCGGGGGAGCTTGAACGGAGCGCTGTCCTGCCTCATGGACCACGGCATTTCCCTGTCCAAGGTGGAGTCCATGGTCATCCCCGGCCGGCCGTACGAATACGAGTTCGTGATGGACCTCGAGGCGCCGGAGACCGAACGCCTCCACGCTGGCATTGCGGCCCTGCGCGGGCATGCCGACCGGCTCGTTACCCTCGGCCTCTATGGCCGGGATCGAACCTGCGACACATGAACCACGACGTCCACATATCGGAACGGGCCGCTGGTCTGACGGCGTACTACTTCGCGGGCAAGCTGGCGGAGATCCGCCGGCGCATGGCCGAGGGGCAGGACATCATCAACCTCGGCGTGGGCAGTCCCGACCTGACACCCGCCGACGGCGTCATCGACGCCGTGCGCCGCGGGGCAGGAGAGGAGGGGGGCTTCCGTTACCAACCCTACCGCGGCATTCCCGAGTTGACCGCGGCCATGGCTGACCACCTGCGCCGCGATTTTGGCGTGGAGGTGCCGGTGGAGGGCATCGTCCCACTGCTCGGCAGCAAGGAGGCTTGTGGCTTCCTCTCGCTCGCCCACCTTGATCCGGGCAATGCGGCCCTCGTGCCCGACCCCGGCTACCCGACTTACACCTCGGCCACCCGCCTCGCCGGCGGCCACCCGGTGCCGTACGCCCTGACCGAGGCCAACGGCCACCACCCCGAGCCCGCCGCGCTCGAGGCCCTCGCCGCCGAGGCGGAAGCACAGGGCCGCCCCATTCGCCTCCTGTGGCTCAACTATCCCCACATGCCCACCGGCGAGGCGCCGAATCCTGACCGCCTCACGGCCGTCGTCGCTTGGGCGAAAGCGCGGGGCGTCCTCGTCGTTCACGACAACCCCTACGCGCGCATCCTCAATCCGGGCCGACCGTTCAGCCTGCTATCGCTCCCCGGCGCTGAAGGCGCGGTGGAGCTGCATTCGCTCAGCAAGGGCCACCGCATGGCGGGCGCACGGATCGGGTTCGCCGTGGGCACCCCGCAGGCCGTCGCACCGATGTTCCGCATCGCCAGCCAGTTCGCCTCGGGCATGTGGCGCCCGCTCCAGGATGCCGCGGTCGAGGCGCTCACGCACAGCCACGGCATCGACGAGGCCAACGTCGAGTACACCGCTCGCCAAGCGGCCGGCCGCGCCCTCCTCGAGGCCCTCGGCTGCACCGTCCGTCCCGGCCAAGTCGGCATGTTCCTTTGGGCCCGCGTGCCCGAAGGATGGACGGGCGACACCCTCTCCGACGCCCTGCTCGACCGGGCGCACATCTTCCTCACGCCTGGCCAGGTTTTCGGCCGCCAGGGCGACCTGCACCTCCGCCTGTCCCTGTGCACGCCCCTCGACCGCATTCGGGAGGCGCACCAACGCATTGAATCCGTAGCATTGTCCCCGTCATGAAAGACGACACCCTCCTCATCGCCGGCCCCTGCAGCGCCGAGTCCCGAGAGCAAGTCCTCGCCACCGCCAAAGGCCTGTCCGGCCGGAAGGTGGACTATTTCCGCGCGGGCATCTGGAAGCCCCGCACCCTGCCCGGCTCCTTCGAGGGCGTCGGCCGAACCGGTTTGCCTTGGTTGAAGGAAGTCAAGGAGACCTACGGGCTCAAGACCTGCATCGAGGTGGCCGATGAGGTGCACGTGGTGGAGGCACTCAAAGCGGGAATCGACATGCTGTGGATCGGTGCGCGCACCTCGTCCAACCCCTTTCAGGTCCAGCGCCTCGCGGACTGCCTCGCGGGCACCGACATCCCGGTGGCCGTCAAAAACCCGATGAACCCGGACCTCGCTCTGTGGTCTGGCGCCGTCGAGCGGCTGGCTCGGAGTGGAATCAAGAACTTGATGGCCATCCACCGCGGCTTCGCGGTCTACGGACAGAACCACTACCGCAACGCCCCGCTGTGGCAGATTCCCATTGACTTCCGCAATGCCCACCCGGAGATCCCGCTCATCAACGACCCCAGTCACATCTGCGGCCGCCGCGACATTCTCGCCGACGTTGCCCAGATGGCGATGGACCTCGCCTTCGATGGGCTCATGATCGAGACGCACCCGGACCCGGATGTCGCCTGGACGGACGCTGCTCAACAGCTCACGCCGGACGCCCTCCATGCCCTCCTGGACGGGCTGGTAATCCGGGAGGAGGGGGCCGACTATGACGCCCTCGATTCCCTACGCCAGGAGATCAACATGGTGGATGACGCCATCATCGAGCTCTTCGCCCGCCGCATGGGCATCAGCGCGCGGATTGGTGAGGAGAAGCACCAGCGCGGCATGACCATCCTGCAGAACAAGCGGTGGCGCGACGTCCTCGAGAAGAATCTCGCGAAGGGGCGGGAGCAGGGCATCCACGAGGGCTTCCTGGCCGACGTCTACCGCGCCGTCCACCAGGCGTCCATCCGCATCCAGAAGGACATCATGAAGAAGTAACGGCCAAAGGCCGCTTTTTCCCTTGTGCAACCGCCTCCATGGTCGGACCTTGAATGCATGTTCCCGCTTCCCATCTCCGAGGAGCACTGCCGCAAACTCGAGCGGATGTATTTGGGGTGTCCCATCAACCGGGCGATGTATCCGTCGACCCGGGCGGAATTCACGGGCAAGGCCGCGTCGATTTCCCTCGAGGTGGATGCACATCAGTTTCACGCTATGAGGGCGGCCCACGGCAGTGTCTACTTCAAGCTCATTGACGATGCGGCCTATTTCGCTGCGCAGGCCCATGTGGAAGACAGCTACCTGCTGACGGTGTCGATGAACCTCAACTTCACCCGCCCCGTGACCGGGGGGCGCATGGTGTGCCGCGGTCAGGTCCTTCACCGCGGCCGACGGATGCTGGTCGCCGAGGCGGAACTGCTGGATGCCGATGGCCACCTGTTGGCCACAGGACGGGGCACCTTCATGCCCAGTGGTAAGCCGCTTGAATCTGATTTCGGGTATCGCTGATGAAGGTCAATTCCACCGAAATCATCCAGGTCCCTGCCGCCAAACTGTGGGAGGGAGTGACGGCGGAAGGACACCTCGCAGTGGCCCACCCGTATGTGGAGGTTCACACCCACGACGGTCCGATGGGGCCCGGGGCGAAGGACCGCATCGTCTACCTCAATGGTCTGACCTTTGACCGCCATTTTACCGACTGGCGTGAAGGCGAGGGATACACCCTGCTGATTGGACGCCCGCAGGGTCGGTCCCGCAGCCGCGTCGAATGGCACATCGAATCCCTAGGACCCACTCAATCGTCCCTCTCCATCACGGTCCATCCTGACCTGTTGCATCGGATGCCTCGCTGGTTGCGGTGGGTGGCCTTCCAATGGAAAGTCAAGCCGCTGTTGAAGGCCTACCTCGAAGCGGTCACCGGGGGCATTGCCCACTGGCTCCAAACCGGGACGGCGGTCCGCCGCTCGGACCATCCGGACCATCCCTGGTTCGGCAACACCCGACAGTCTCCGTCCTGATGAGCCGCCTATTGCCCTTCTTTTCGCACTTGGCCCGCCTCGCTGTGGTCTTGACCCTCGTCTTTGTGGCCGGCCATGCCGCCACCGCGCAAGAAGACGGCGAGCGCAAGAATTTCATCCGGCGCTACCTGGAGAGCATGCTCGGCGATGGTCAAGACCCCGCCGCACCGAAGCTCATCAATTACCCCACCATCGCCTACGCTCCCGAGACGAGTTGGGAGATCGGGGTGTCCAGCCTCTACGTCTACTCGGCCAACCGCGATTTGAGCAACCGCCTCAGCGAGCTCAAGGCCTTCACCTTTGTGACGCTTGAGGAGCAATACGGCCTCTGGCTCGACCACGCGGTCTACACCGACCAGAACGAGTGGTTCATCTATGGCCGGGCGCGCTACCAGAGCTTCCCGCTGTTCTACTACGGCATCGGCCGCGACGCCCCGTCGGAGGTCCAGAGCGTCATCGACGGCGAGTACATCCTGCTGCGGGAGCGCATCCTGCGGGAAACGCTGCCGTCGCTCTACGTCGGCCTCGAGCTCGACTATCAGGGGCTGAACCGCATCGACTATGTCGACTCCGCCCCAGACTTCATGCCGCCGGCCGCCGGGACCAATGGGTCGCGCAACCTGGGCCTGGGGCTCGGCGTGCTCCACAACGACATCCACAATGCGATGAACCCCCGCGAGGGCCTCTACAGCGAGTGGGCCTTCCTCCGCTACGGGGCCGGTCAGGACAGCGAATTCAGCTTCACCTCGTACATCGTGGACAACCGGATTTACAGGCCGGTCAAGGAGAATACCGTCCTCGCCGCCCAGCTCTACGGGCAGTTCACCTCGGGCGACGCTCCGTTCAACATGCTCAGTCTCATGGGGGGAGAAAGCCTCATGCGCGGCTACTACCTCGGCCGCTACCGCGACCAGAACCTGCTCGCCGCCCAAGTCGAGTACCGCATCCTGCCGTTCTCCTTCTCCATGCGCATCGGCGCCAGCGCCTTCCTCGCCGCCGGCCAGGTCTACGGCGACGACCACCCGTTCTCCTGGCGGCAATTCCTGCCCACGGGTGGGGCCGGCCTCCGCTTCCTCATCTTCCCCGAGAAGGACATCTACACGCGCCTGGACGTCGCCTACACCCGCGAGGGCAGGGGCGTCTACTTCTTCATCGGCGAGGCTTTCTGATCACAAGGCCATGGTGGACCGCAGCGCCCTGAATTGGCGGCTGCCTTCGATGAGTGTGGCGGCCTGATCGAAATACAGCGTCTGGTCCCGGTCGCTCACCGCGGCATCGGGCCGGGGGTGGATTTCGACGAGGAGGCCATCCGCACCGGCTGCAACGGCTCCCAGTCCGATGTCCACCACGTGCCGGCGCAGTCCCACGCCGTGAGAGGGGTCGGCCAAGACCGGCAGGTGAGACCGCGACCGCAGGTAGGAGATGGCGTTGACGTCGAAGGTGTTGCGGTAGGCCCCTTCGAAGGTCCGGATGCCCCGTTCGCAAAGCAGGATGCGCTCATTGCCCACGTTGTAGATGTACTCGGCGCATTGGAGAAACTCTTCGATCGTGCCCGACATGCTGCGCTTCAACAGCACCGGCCGGCCCGATTTCCCCACGGCTTCCAAGAGGTTGAAGTTCTGCATGTTGCGCGCGCCGATTTGAAAGACGTCGACTTTGGGGGCCATGGCGTCGATCTGGGCCACTTCCATGACCTCGGTGACGATGCCAAGGCCATGTCGATTGGCCACGTTGCGAAACAGGTCCAGCCCTTCCAGCCCCAACCCTCGAAAGGAATACGGGCTGCTCCGCGGTTTGAACACCCCACCTCGGATCATGCGCACCCCCTGGGACACGAGGAACTGCGCGACGGCTTCGAGCTGGTCCTCGTTCTCGACGCTGCAGGGGCCCATGATCATGTGGAAGTCATCCGGACCGAAGGGGACCTCACCGACATGAACGGTGGACCGCCCCTGTTTCCATTGGCTGCTGACCAGTTTGAAGTTGTCTGAAATGTGGTGGACGTCTTTGACGCCTGGACATTGTCGGATGCGGCGCGGGTCGGGAAGTTGGCCGGCGTAGACGACAAACAGCGTGGAGTCCGGCGTGATGACCGTCCGGCACTTCAAATCGAGTGCGAGCAGGAAGGCCTCGGCCTCCTTGAGGATGTTGGGCGGTGTGGGGTGGTGGAGTTGGACAATCATGGGTCAGGATGGGGGGAGGAAAGGGGCAAGGAAATCGAGCGCGCGTTGGACGGTGGCATCGGGATGTGCCGGGTCGCCCTCTGCATGGGCAATGGCCCGAAGGAAGGCCGAGCCGATGATGGCTCCGTCGGCCAATCCGGCCAGGCTCGCCACATCGGCAGGAGTGGACAAGCCGAAGCCGGCCACCAAGGGGCACTGCTCCCGGTGGTGCTGCAGCTCGGAAAAGAAGGCGTTGCGGTCCATGGACTGGGCATCCCCGGTCAATCCGACATTGGCGACGCCATACACAAAGGCTGAGCTGGTGTCGAAGGCTTCCGACACCGAATCCGGCGTGCTCGTCGGGCTGACGAGAAAGGCCATGGAGAGTCCGGCAGCTTCGAGGCCAGGCTTGAAATCGCGGTGGTGCGATTCATAGGGCAGATCGGGCAAAATCAACCCCGTCGCACCAGCGGATTGGGCCTCTGCAGCAAAGGTCTCCACGCCCCGCCGATACACCGGGTTGCAATACCCCATGAGCATGAGCGGTTTGGCGCAGGCGGAGCGGAAGCGGCTGGCCAAGGCGAATACATCGTCGAGCGTGGTCCCTTGGGCGAGGGCCACCTCCGAAGCCCGTTGGATGGTCGGGCCGTCGGCGAGGGGGTCACTGAACGGCATGCCCAGTTCGACAAAGGCCACGGCGGGGTGGGTGGCCAGGATGTCAAGGACGGCCCCGCAGGTCTCGAGGTCGGGATACCCCGCCGTCAAGAAAATCGACAAGTGGACCCCATTGTCTGAGGCCCGGAACGGTTGGACGTCAATCATGGGGATGGGAGGTGTGGGTGTAACTCATCAGATCCTTGTCTCCTCGGCCGCTCAGGTTGAGGATGACCACTTCATCGCCGGTCCAGTCGGCGCGGAGCGTCCAGGCCAGCGCATGGGCGGTTTCGAGGGCCGGGAGGATGCCTTCCGTGCGCGTGCACAACAGGCCGGCCTGAAGCGCGTCTTCGTCGTTGACGGCGGAGGTGCGCAAGCGCCCCGTCGAGGCGAGGTGGGCATGCAGCGGACCGATTCCGGGATAGTCCAGGCCGGCGCTGATGCTGTGGGCCTCCTCGATTTGCCCTTCGGAATCCTGGAGAATCATGGTTTTGGCTCCGTGCAGGATGCCGGGACTGCCTTTCTCCAAGGTCGCCGCTGTCCGTCCACTGTCGACACCCTGACCCCCGGCTTCGATGCCGACCAATTCCACCTCCTCTTCGAGGTAGGGAAGGAACAGGCCGAGGGCATTGGATCCGCCTCCCAGGCAGGCCACAAGGTGGGTGGGAGTCAGGTTCGCTTCCCGACAGGCGGTGCGGGTCTCTTCCCCGATGATGCCGTGAAATTCAGCGACCATCATCGGGTAGGGGTGGGGCCCCACGGCCGAGCCGATGACATAGTGGGTGTCCTGGGGGTGGGCGATCCAGTAGCGCATGGCCTCATTGGTGGCATCCTTGAGGGTCTGAGATCCGGTTCGGGCCGCGCGGACCTCGGCGCCCAGCAGACGCATCCGGTCCACATTGGGCTTTTGCCGTTCCATGTCCTCAGCCCCCATGAAGACTGTGCAGGGCATGCCCGCCCAAGCGCAGGCGGTGGCGGTGGCCACGCCGTGTTGGCCCGCGCCCGTCTCGGCGATGATGTGGCGTTTGCCCATGCGCCGGGCCAGCAGAACCTGGCCGATGGCGTTGTTGATTTTGTGGGCGCCGGTGTGGGCGAGGTCTTCCCGTTTGAACAGCACTTGCACGCCACAGCGTTCGCTCCACCGGTCGGCCCGCTGCAAGGGCGTGGGGCGGCCGACGAAGTCGCGCAGCAGGGCCCGGTATTCGGACTGGAACGTCGGGTCCTGCCAGGCCTCGTCAAAGGCCTGTTCGAGGTCGACGAAGTTGCGCCGCAGCATCTCGGGGATGAACTGGCCGCCGAATTGGCCGTAGTAGCCGTTCTGGATGAGGGGGTGTAAGGTCATGATGAAAGCGAGTCGATGAAGGCGCGGACCTTGTGGGGGTCCTTGATGCCGGGGCGAGATTCCACCCCGCTGTTGAGGTCAAGCCAGCCAATCCAGCTGGGCAGGCTGGAGAGGCCGTCCCGGGCATGGTCGGGCGTCAGTCCGCCGGCCAGCACCACCTCGACGGAGGGGGCGGTCCAATCCTGAAACAGGGTCCAGTCAAACGCTTCACCGGTGCCCCCGCCGGCCGGGCTGGGAGTGTCCAGAAGAAGCCGCTGACATCCCGGAAGCAAGGGGGGGCAGTGGGGGCTGTCGACGGGGTGCACCTGGACGGCGTGGCGCTGATGGCCGGTCACCGTCTGCGCAGCCTCCTCCGAATAGGGACCGTGCAGCTGGACGTGGGTGCAGTTCAGTCCGGAGGCGAGCGCAGCATCGAGGGTGCTCACCGGGACATCGCGGACCACCCAGTGGCGCTCGGCATGGGGCGCGGCCGATTGGGCGGCATCCAACAAGGTCCGGACGCGGTCCACCTTCACGTTTCGGGGTGAGCTGGGACAGGAGATGACCCCGATGGCCTCCACACCGAGGTCCAGCACGTCCAGCAGGTTGTCGACGTCTGTCATGCCACAGACTTTGATGCGCAGGGAGGTCATGAGGAAGAGGAAAGGGCGTCCAGGTCCCTTGCGATGGTGGCGCAGGCGACGTGGGGCAAACTGGAGCGCAGGAAGGCGTCGCCGATCAGGAATCCGGAGTAGCCGAGGGCCCGCGCGGCCGCAATGTCCTCGGCGCCACGCAGGCCGCTTTCGGCGACCCAGACGGACTCCCGGGGCAGGCGCGGCGCCATCCGTTCGAACCGGTCGTGGTCCATGTCCAGGGTGCTCAGGTTGCGGGCATTGACCCCGATCAGGTCCACCTCGGGAATCCAGAGGTCGAGGTCTCGCTCGTCGTGGCACTCGAACAGCACCTGCATGCCCAAATCGTGGGCGACGGCGACCATGTCCCGAACCGAATCGGCATCCAGCAGAGCGGCGATGAGCAACACCACATCGGCTCCAGCCGCTCGGGCTTCGTGGATTTGATAAGGGCTCAGCATGAAGTCCTTGCGGAGGATGGGGCACAGGTGCAGGCTTCGGGCGAGCCTCAAATCGTCGAGGGAGCCGTTGAAGTGATGCGGCTCGGTCAGGATGCTCAAGCCGCTGCACCCGGCCTGCATGTACCCGCGGGTCGTTTCGGGAAGTCCAGCATCGAGCCGATACTTTCCCCGAGAGGGAGAGGCTCGCTTGAATTCGGCGATGATGCCATTCTTTCCCTCGCGCTGGAGGTAGTCGACCAGGGACAAGCACGGCACGTCATAGTGGGGCGATGTCCTGAGCTGGGGAAGGGGGATGCGCTCCTCCTTTTCAGGGAGTTCGCGACGAAGACCATCGGTGATGGCGTTGAGAATGGCATTCATGGTGCGAGAAGGGTCTGGAGGTGAAGGGCGGCACGGCCGGAGTCGAGCATGTCGAGGGCCTGCTGGTAGGCGGCAGCGAGGGTGTGGTCCGGATTCCACACCACCAGTGCCAAGGCGGCATTGGCGGCGACCACCCGGCGTTGGGCAGCGGTGCCGCGGCCACCGAGGATGTCCTGGAGCAGGGCGCCGTTGCCTTCCAGGCTGTCCGCCCCTTGGATGTCGCTGGGCTGGACGCCTTCGGCGCCGAAATCACCGCACGACAGCAGGTGGAAGTGGTTCCGGGTGGAGAACACCCTCACGTCGGAGGTCAGGGAAATTTCGTCGTGACCATCCAGGCTGTGCACGACGGCGGCCTCCACCCCGATCTGTTCGAGGGCCCAGGCATACAGCCGTTGGGTCCGGAGATCAAAGGTCCCGGTCAGCTGGTGAGTGGGCCGGGCGGGATTGCTCAGGGGCCCCATGATGTTGAAGAGGGTCCGAACCCCGAGGGCCTTGCGCACCGGGCCGACGTTGCGCATGGCCGGGTGGAAGAACGGGGCGTGAAGGAAGACGGTGCCATGGCGTTCGAAGCGGGCCACGACCTCGTCGGGCGTGGTCGGAAAGCGATAGCCAATGGCCTCCAGGACATTGCTGGATCCACAGCTGCTGCTGACCCCATAGTTGCCGTGCTTGACCACCGGAATCCCCATGGCACCGAGCAGAATGGCCGTCGTCGTGCTGATGTTGAAGGTGTCCTTGCCATCTCCACCGGTGCCGCAGAAGTCCATGCAGGCGGCCCCACCGAGGTCGATGCGGGCGCAGTGTTCGAGCATGGCGTCCCGAAAACCGAGGATCTCGTCGAGTTGGAGTTCCCGATGGTTGAGCGAGGCCAACGTGGCCGACAGGTGGACTTCGGACAGGGCGCCCGAAATCATGTCGTTCATGATGCCATACGCCTCCGACCGATCGAGGCTCCGCATGTCGTGCAGTCGATTCAAATCAGCCATGGTGTGCGGTGTTCAAGAAGTGCTTCATCAGGTCGAGTCCCGTGGGGGTCATGACACTCTCTGGATGGAATTGAACGCCAGCCCAGGGGTGCTCGCTGTGTTCCATGGCCATGACGAGGTCTTCGGCATCGGTGGCAATGGGGTTCCACCCGGGCGGCACCTGCTGGACGACCCAGCTGTGGTAGCTCCCCACAGGAAAGGGGCATTCTGGCCATTCAAACGTCCGGGAAGGGCGCACCGCGGTCATCTCGCGCAGTTTGCCGTGCCGAGGGGTGTCCAACAGGCCCAGCCGGCCTCCGTGGACCTCGGCGAACGCCTGCATTCCCAGACAGACGCCGAGGGCAGGGGTTGTGGTGGGCAGGGCCCGAAGGCAGGCCAGAAGGTCCGGATGGGCATCCGGAACGGAGGGCCCTGGACCGAAGATCACGGCTTGCCAGGGTTCCTCGATGTGGCGACGGCCCTCAGCCGCACGCATGACCTGGCAGGGGGAAGGACTGGCCTCTTCCACCAGAGCCGCGAGGTTGTGGGTGAAGGAATCGAAGTTGTCGATGATGAGCACCGCATGTTCCGTATTCATGATCGAGGAGTCAAAGGGTTTCTGCGAGGTCCATGGCCTTGGCCAAGGCGTGGAGCTTCCGTTCCACTTCTTCGGCCTCGGCTTCCGGGATGCTGTCCATGACGACGCCCGCACCGGCTTGGTAGTGAAGGGAGCCGCCCCGGGAGACAAACGAGCGGATAACGATGGCGTGGATGCAATCGCCATTGAGGCCATAGCACCCCACAGCGCCGCCGTACAGGCCTCGAGAGTGGGGTTCGTGTTCGGCAATCAGCTCGATGGCGCGCAGCTTGGGCGCCCCGCTGAGGGTCCCGGCAGGAAAGGTGTCCGCGAACACCCGCGCGGCATGCACGCCGTCCCGAAGTCGGGCCTGGACATGGCTCACCAGGTGGATGACATGGCTGAAGAGCTGGACTTCCTTGAAGCGGCTCACGTGGCTGGGGTGTCCGCTCCGGTTCAAGTCATTACGCGCGAGGTCCAGAAGCATGGTGTGCTCGGCATTTTCCTTCTCGCTGCCGCGGAGTTCGGCGATGGCGATGTCGTTTTCCTCGGCGTTCTCGGTCCGCTTGACCGTCCCAGCAATGGGGTGGACCTCGGCCACGCCATCCCGGACGAGCAATTGGGCCTCGGGGCTGGAGCCGAAGAGCCGACGGTCCCCATCGTCGAGGTAGTAGAGGAAGGGGCTGGGGTTGATGCTCCGGAGTGCTCGGTAGACTTGAAAGTCATCCCCGGTGAAGCCTTGTTGGAAGTGCCGGGAATAGACCACTTGAAACACCTCGCCTTCCCGGCATTGGCGGATGCCCGCTCGCACCATGTCCTCGAATTCATTCCGGGTCAGGGTCGATTCCACGGAGCCGGACTTCATGAAGCGAGCCGGCGCGGGCGCCGGAGAGGCCAGGCGCTTCAGCAGGTAGGGCAACTGGGAGTCTTCCCCCTGCGGACAAAACTCCCAGAAGTCCAGAACCTGCTTGAAGTGATCGAACATCATCACAAACCGGTAGAGGGAGTATTGGACCAGCACGTCATCGGGGTCTCCGCCTGGATGCGGACGGCTGTCGGCATCCATGGCTCGGACAGCCTCGAAGTCGGTGGTTCCGTAAACCCCGAGGAAGGAACTGTGGGTGGAGGCCCCTTCGCATTCGATGCCCTTCAGAAAGGACTGGATGGCTTCCGCGTAGTCCACGTCCATCATGTCGGACCGGGACAAAGACAGGGTTTCGAGGGGCCGGATGGCCACAACACTGTGGGCATCCTCCCGGCTGTGGTAGTCGGTGCTTTCAAACAGCGTGGACGCGGCCCCTTCGTCCCGCAGCAGGAGGTAAGCCTGCACGGGAGTGAGGGAGTCGCACAGCTGGCGATGGTGATGGAGTGTATAGGTCATGGAAACAAAAAACCCCCTCGGTGAGAGGGGGCGGACTGTGTGTGATGAATGAAAATCTTCGGTACACAAGAACACCTCCCTATCGAGAAGGCCACCACCACTGGATGTTGTTCATGCAACGCACAACTCTAAGATAGCGAGAATCTCGATGCACTCGATTTGTGAGCGTTCGGGGATGGACTTCAGGGCGGATATGAGGTGCAAATGGCTCCATTGCGGGCATGAGTGAGCCCGCGATGTGTCTTATGTCAACGGGAGCTAGAATCCACAACAGAAACGGCAAGTTCAGATGATATAATCTTAAACCTATGACTACGTCAACTTGGGGACAATCGAGGCAGATTGGTGTTGGCTGAGAACTGAGTTCTGGCCCATCGCGATGTCAGTCATCCTGTTCGATTTGAATGCATTGGTGCCCAACCTGAGCGGCGCCTTCCGGGAAGGGGTCTCTGCCGCTTTCCGGACATTCGACATTGCCCTCGATGAAGACATGTCCTTCCGGGCGGTGGGAAAGACCTATGCGGAGGGAGTGCGGGCCATCTACCGCGATGAGCTCGGGATGCCGTTGCCGGAGCAGAAGCGACTGGATCAATTGGGCCAGATGTACGAAAACGTCGTGCGGCGCTTCGTGTCATTCAGCTCCTCTCTCTTTGCCTCTCCGCGGGCCGTCGAGCTCATCGGAGGATTGCGGACATCCGGTTGTCAAATTGGATTGGTCACCGACCTCGACGCGATGTCCCTCGTTTCGCTCATGAGCCGACTGGAGTGGGATGCGACGTCCCTCTTTGACTCCATTGTCACGGGGGATGGCCCTCAAACCAAAGACGAAATGCTCGCCGTGCTGTTGGGACGGCTGGAGCCAAGGGCCAACGGCCGACGCATCTTTGTGGGCGCCACGGCTCAAGATGCCCTACCAGCCCACCTCCTCGGATGCGATCGCATCCTCATGCTCGACTCGGAGTACCCTCGGGAGCTCCCTCAGAAGGAGGAGGTGAAGTACGAGACCTTCCACTCGATGACGGACCTGTCGGATCTGCTTCGGAATCCGTCCCTCGAGTCTGCGGAATGACACCGCCCTCTCTGGCGCCCCCTCCGCCGCCTGGCCGGAGTAGACGCCGCGCCAGGGCATGAAAAAAGGGGCCGAAGCCCCTTTTTCTCACAACAGGATGCTGTCCTGAAATCAGTTGGCGGCCCGGTTGAGGCTCTGCTCGAGATGGAAGTTCAGGTACACGTCCTCGGTGGTCCGGACCATGCTTTCGAATTGGGTCACCAGCGCTTGGTACTCGGCATTGGCTTCCCGCTTGGCGTCGCGCTCGGCGAGGTGCGCCTGATAGGCGGCCGCATCGGTGTCGGCCACAGAGATGAAGAAGGATTGGGAGTCTTCAGCGAAAATTGCCTCGAGGCAGAAGAAGATGTGGTCGTTGCCCATGGCTTTGTCGAGGGCGAGCATTTGGTTCCAGACGGCCATGACCTGGTCGGCGGGCGCGTTCATGTGCCATCCCACGTTGCGGCGAAACGGCTTGTCGGCCAGCTCGCTCAAGTCCGTGGGCAGCATGCTGGACTCCGGCTTCAGCTCGTAGAGCTCGGCGCTGGTCCAATCCCACAGGCGATCGGCATTCATGAATTTGTCGGCGCGCTCGGCGTCGGCCATCATGCCTTGCCAGAAGGCGGGGTCGGCTTGGGCCTGAGCGTCCCGGGCCGCTTCCATGGCGGCCATGTCCGCATAGCTGAACACAAAGTATCCGTTGCCCTCGTTGCTCGTGTAGAAGTTCCAGTCCGTGCCGTGCTCCGGGTGCTGATCGAGCAGGTAGGCCTTGTAGGTGTCGATGAGGTCCATGGTGCCCGGAGCGTTGTTGATCTCCACTTCGGAAACGGTGATGTACCGGAACGGAAGCTGGGCGCTGCTCATGCAGGCCAAGCCCAAGGCAAAAAGGGAAAGGGTGAATCGAATCATGGTAAGGGTTGATTTGTGTAGGAAATATCCCACAAGCCAGAACATCGGTCAACTCCGTCCACTCATCTTGCCAATTCCTTAACCTGCCTCCTGACCGAGCAGCGCCGCCATGAATCAGTCCTCAGCGCATAACACAGAGAATCCAGCCCTTGGGCTACCTCCATTGTTGTCGCGAATAATGGCCTCGGAGTTGGACATCAGTCTTCGGTACGTGTGCATAGTTGCTCCTTCTGTATCACCCATCCAATAGTAGGCGTCGGTCCCTTGCTCCAGCAATGTGCCAAAGGTGTTGGTCCTGCGCCCGTCTGGCATCAAGACGAACCCATAGTCGTCAGTTCCTTGCCAGCTAGGCAACCAGGGAGGTGAGGCTTTGAGTTCATCTGCAATCGATTCCCGAGCACCACATGCAACAGATTCGGCGACACTCACGCCCAAAGCAACTTCAACCTCGAGCCAGTCTTGGTCAGTGGCCACATGCCAATCTGAAGGACAGAGTCCCCTTGAGTCAAAAATCGAAGCAGTATTGTACAGACCTCCAGATGAGTCGGACACGAAGTGCACCGCTCCTTCGACGATAGCACCCCATTCCACTCCGGTCAAATCCTGATAAGGTGGGGGTGCCAAGGCTGAGAATGCACCGCCGAGACTTTCAGCGATGCGGTCACCAAAAAGTGGCAGCAAACGTGGCAGCAAGGGTGATTTCGAGGGGCAGAGGCCTAACTTGAGCGCATTACACAAATTCAACCTTGCCGCTTGAAGAAGGGCTGTTGACTTGGGCTGTTGAATGCTTGAAGAGGCTGCTATGCCTCGCGTTCACGAGGGTAGGGGGCTGCAGAGAAGGGCGAGATGAGCCCAGAACAATGGCAGTCCCGTCGGGACTCGAACCCGAAACCGTCTGCTTAGAAGGCAGATGCTCTATCCAGTTGAGCTACGGGACC
>PKDZ01000041.1 GCA_002862785.1 Flavobacteriales bacterium | reverse complement strand
AAGCTGGGCCCGATTGCCGATTGGAACCTCAACATCTCCAAGAACGCCATCGAGGTGGACACCTTCGACTACAGCACCAACGTCGACGGCATCTACGCCATCGGCGACATCAACACTTACCCCGGCAAGCTCAAGCTCATCCTGTGCGGCTTCCACGAGGCCACGCTGATGGTGCAGAGTGCCTTCAAGCGCATTTACCCCGACAAGAACGTGGTGCTCAAATACACCACGGTCAACGGGGTCAACGGATTCTGACCATGTCCACCATCCGCCTCACCGTGATCGACCGCGACGGCGTCCCCCACGAGTTGGAGGCCCCGACCGACATGAACATGAACGTCATGGAGCTCTGCAAGAGCGCCGAGTTGCCCGTGGAGGGCACGTGTGGTGGCATGGCGATGTGCGCCAGTTGCCACTGCTATGTGGAGGAGCCCGCCTCCGCCGACCTGCCTGAGAAGTCGGACGATGAGGAGGACATGCTGGACGAGGCCTTCCATGTGACGGACGAGAGCCGCCTCGGCTGCCAGCTCCACCTCAAGGACGACATGGACGGCATGGTCATTCGCCTCGCCCCTGTAGGCTAATCAGAACAACGAGGCATTCCGTGCCGTTTCCGCCAAGCGGTGCACGGCCGGTCGGACTCGGGAGGCGGCGAGAGCGTCGATGTGCCGGATGCCATGGGCGTCCGTGCCGAGCAGATTGACCCACCCTTTATCGATGCAAGTCTCTGCCGCCTGTTGGACTTCCGGACCATAGGCGCCGGCGAGGGACGCCGCATTGACCTGCAGCCAGACCCCTTGATCGGCGAGATCCCCGAAGCGGTGGAGCTCTCCGTGCCAATAGGGGTAACGCTCAACGTGCGCCATCACCGGCTGGAACCCGCGCACCTGCGCCTCGAACAGGAACTCCTGGAGCAGGCCCTCCTCGGGCGGGGCTCCGAAAGCCAATTCGAAGAGCAGGCGTCCCCCGGGAGCGAGCAGATCATCGCCATCGCGCAAAGCCGTCAGGACCGACGCATCCAGGAAGTACTCCGCGCCGAGGGCCAACTGGAAATCGGGGTGCCGCTCCGCCACCGCCTGACGCAGGGCGTCGAACGGCAGCTCCAGTGTGCTTCGGTCGTTGGGGTAGGTGCCCACCATGATGTGCGGGGTGGTCACGGCGCCTCGATAGCCGAGGGCCATGAGTCCGTCAATCATCTCGAGGGAGGAGGCGAGATCGGGCGCTCCGTCGTCCACCCCCGGCACCAGGTGGCTGTGAAAGTCATAGCGGAAGACGGACAGGTCCAGCGGCTCAATGTCCGCCGATTTTGCCGGCTCGGCGCCGGGTCGGAACCACCTTGACAGCCAGCCCATCAGCGGTCGCCGTACTGCTGTTCGTAGTAGTCGCGGTAAGCGCCGCTGGTTACGTGCTCGAGCCAGGCGTCATTGGCGAGGTACCAGTCGATTGTCTTGGCAAGTCCTTCCTCAAAAGTGATGGACGGCCGCCATCCGAGGTCCTCGCGGAGCTTGGTGGCGTCGATGGCGTAGCGCATGTCGTGCCCGGCGCGGTCCGTCACATACGTGATCAAGCCCTCCGTCTCGCCCTCGGCCCGGCCTAGCTTGGCGTCCAGCTGGCGGCACATCAGGCGAATGAGGTCGATGTTGCGCCACTCGTTTTCCCCGCCGATGTTGTAGGTCTCCCCATGGGCGCCCTTCGTGATGATCACCTCGAGGGCGGCGGCATGGTCCTCTACCCAGAGCCAATCCCGGACGTTGACGCCCTGTCCGTAGACCGGCAGGGGCTTCTTCTGGACAGCGTTGCGGATGAAGAGGGGGATGAGCTTCTCGGGGAATTGGAAGGACCCGTAGTTGTTGGAGCAGTTCGACAGGACCACCGGCATGCCATAGGTGTGCTGCCAGGCTCGGACGATGTGGTCGCTGGAGGCCTTGGAGGCGCTGTACGGACTGCGGGGGTCATAGGCCGTCTCTTCCGTGAAGAATCCAGTCTCGCCCAGTGAGCCGTAGACCTCGTCGGTGGAGACATGATGGAATCGCTTGCCGTCCATGCCGCCGTCGGAGTCGGACCAGGCGGCCCGGGCGGCAGAGAGCATGGAGGCCGTGCCCATGATGTTGGTTTCCAGAAACGCCATGGGGCCCGAGATGCTCCGGTCCACGTGGCTCTCCGCGGCGAGGTGCATCACCGAATCGACGTTTTCCTCCTTCATCAGGGCCGTGACCGCCTCCGTGTCGCGGATGTCCATTTTGACGAAGCGGTGGTTGGTCGCGCCTTCGATGTCCTTGAGGTTGGCGAGGTTGCCGGCGTAGCTCAACGCATCAAGGTTGATGACCCGCACATCCGGATGGCGGGTGACCCACCGGCGCACCACGTGCGATCCGATGAAGCCGGCGCCGCCGGTGACGAGAAGGACCTTCGGGGTGTGCAGGGTGTCGGCCATGTCAGAAACTCCAGTAGTTCAAGTCGTCGGACAGGTGGCGGTAGATGCCTTTGATGTCCACGAGGAATCCAACGTCCGGATTGCGGAAGAGCCGACCGAAGGAGGCCTTGTCGTACCCGGTGTACTCGGCGTGATTGACCGCGACGATGACGGCGTCGTAGGCAGCTTCTCCGGGCGCTTCGGACAGCTGGACGCCGTATTCTCGCTCCACTTGATCCGCGGACGCAAACGGGTCGACCACGTCCATCTCCACATTGAAGGACCGCAGCTCGCGGATCACATCGAAGACCTTGGAATTCCGAATGTCGGCGACGTTCTCCTTGAAGGTGACGCCCATCACGAGGACCTTGGCTTCGAGCGGATTCACGCCTTTTTCCAGCAGGCGCTTGACGACTTGCTTGCCGGCGTAGTAGCCCATGCTGTCGTTGACATACCGTCCCGAGTTGATGACCTTGGCGTGGTAGCCGAGTTTCTCCGCTCGCCACGTGAGGTAATAGGGGTCGACCCCGATGCAATGGCCCCCGACGAGGCCGGGAGTGAACTTGAGGAAGTTCCACTTCGTTCCGGCGGCTTCGAGCACCTCAAAGGTGTTGATGCCTACCCGGTTGAAGATGATGCTGAGCTCGTTGATCAATGCGATGTTGACGTCGCGCTGGGTGTTCTCGATGATCTTGGAGGCCTCGGCCACCTTGATGCTCGAGGCGCGGTGGGTCCCGGCCTTGACCACGAGGTCGTAGGTGCGGGCGATGACGTCGAGGCTCTCGGCGTCGCTGCCGCTGACCACCTTCACGATGGTCTCGATGGTGTTCACCTTGTCGCCCGGATTGATGCGCTCCGGGCTGTAGCCCACCTTGAAGTCCTTGCCGAAGGTCAGGCCGCTTCGCTCCTCGAGAATGGGCACGCAGTCCTCCTCCGTGCAACCGGGGTAGACCGTGGATTCATAGACGACGTAGTCGCCAGGCGACAGCGCATCGCCCACCATGCGGGAGGCCGAGATCAGCGGCGAGAGGTCGGGTTGGTTGGTCGCGTTGATGGGGGTCGGAACCGTCACCACAAAGAACTGGGCCGCCTTGAGGTCGGCCGGGTTCGCCGTGAACGTGATGTCGCACCCGTCGAAGGCCTCCTTCTCCAACTCTTCACTGGGGTCGATGCCCTGCTTCATCTGCTCCACCCGTCCGGCGTGGATGTCGAAGCCGATGACGCTGATGTGCCGGGCAAAGGCCAAGGCAATGGGCAGGCCGACGTAGCCCAGGCCGATCACGGTGAGGGTGGCGTCCTTGTCGAGCAGTTGCTGGTGCAAGTCTCTCGTACTCATGGTGTCTTGTCACTGGGATGGACACGTCCATCCCGGATTGAATATTGCTCACCGGATTCGGGGCAGGTGGCCATGCCGTCGGCATCGAAGGCGAGGCGATGGCCAAAGGCGCTCATCCAGCCGTCCTGTCGGGCAGGGTTGCCGACGACGAGGGCATAGGCTGGGACGTCCTTGGTGACCACGGCTCCGGCGCCGATGAAGGCGAAATCGCCGATGTCATGGCCGCACACAATGGTCGCATTGGCTCCGATGGACGCCCCCCGGCCGACATGGGTCCGGGCATACTGGTCGCGGCGCACGACGGCACTGCGAGGGTTGGTCACGTTGGTGAACACGCAGCTCGGGCCGAGGAAGACATCGTCCCCACAGGTCACCCCAGTATACAGGCTGACGTTGTTCTGGACCTTACAATTCCGACCCAGCATGACGTCGGGGCTGATCACCACGTTCTGCCCCACGTTGCAACCTTCGCCGAGCGTGGCGCCTGGCATGATGTGGCTGAAGTGCCAGATGCGGGTGCCGGCTCCGATGGAACATCCCTCGTCGACGACCGCCGTCTCGTGGGCGAACCAACCGTTGTGTTCCACCAAGCCGCTCATTTGCTGTAGGAGGTGAAATCCTTGTGCTCGGTCTTGCGGAGGTCTTCCTCTGAGAGTCCCTTGAAGTACTCGTAGGTGATGGCGAGGCCCTCGGCGCGACCCACCTTCGGCTCCCACCCCAAAACCTCGCGGGCGCGGGCAATGTCCGGACGCCGTTGCTTCGGATCGTCAGTTGGCAGGGGCTTGTAAATGACCTTCTGGTTGGTCCCGGTCAGGGCGATGATTTCCTCGGCGAAGTCGGCGATGCTGATTTCGTCGGGGTTGCCAACGTTGACAGGACGGTGCTCGTCCGACAGGAGCAGGCGGTAAATGCCTTCCACGAGGTCTTCCACGTAGCAGAAGCTTCGAGTCTGGCTGCCGTCACCAAAGACGGTGAGGTCTTCTCCGCGCAGGGCCTGTCCGATGAAGGCGGGCAGCACCCGGCCATCGTTGAGTCGCATCCGGGGACCGTAGGTGTTGAAGATGCGGACGATGCGGGTCTCGAGGCCGTGAAAGGTGTGGTAGGCCATCGTCATCGCCTCCTGGAAGCGCTTGGCCTCGTCATATACGCCGCGCGGCCCCACGGGATTGACATGTCCCCAGTACTCCTCGTGCTGAGGGTGAACCTCCGGATCGCCGTACACCTCACTGGTGCTGGCGATTAGCATCCGGGCCCCCTTCGCCCGGGCAAGACCGAGGCAATTGTGAACCCCGAGCGAGCCCACCTTGAGGGTCTGGATGGGAATCTTGAGGTAATCGATGGGGCTCGCCGGCGACGCAAAGTGCAGGATGTAGTCGAGATCCCCCTTCACGTGGATGAATTGGCTCACGTCGCGATGGTGGAAATCGAAGCGGTCGAGGCCAGTGAGGTGTTCGATGTTGCGGAGGTCGCCCGTGATCAGGTTGTCCATCCCGATCACGTGGTGCCCCTCTGCCATGAACCGGTCGCAGAGGTGGGAGCCGAGGAATCCGGCCGCGCCGGTGATCAGAACGCGCTTCATCCTGCGTGGGTGCCGCGACGGCCGATGGAGGTGTACTCCCAGCCGTGCTTGGCCATGTCCTCCACATCATAGAGGTTGCGGCCATCAAAGACGATGGGGTTGTTGAGTGCGCCCTGCATCTTGTCGAAATCGGGCGTCCGGAAGACCTGCCATTCGGTGCAGATCAAAAGGGCATCGGCCCCGGTCAGCGTGGCATAGGGGTCCTTGGCGAAGTCGATGCGGTCGCCGAGGCGGTCCTTCACGTTGTCCATCGCCTCCGGATCGTATGCACACACCGTGGCTCCGGCCTCGAGGAGTTTTTCGATCATGTACAGCGCCGGAGCTTCTCGGATGTCGTCCGTCTCCGGCTTGAAGGCGAGGCCCCACAGGGCGATGCGGACGCCGCTTAAGTCGCCATGGAAGCGCTGGCGGATGGGCTCGAAGAGGACCGTCTTCTGAGCCTCGTTGACTTCCATCACGCTGGTCAGGATCTCGAATTCGTAATCCGCTTCCCGGCCACTGCGGTGCAGGGCCTGCACGTCCTTCGGGAAGCAGCTTCCCCCGTAACCGATGCCGGGGAACAGGAAACGCGGACCGATGCGGGTGTCCGTACCGATGCCGCGGCGCACCTTGTCGACGTCGGCGCCCACCTTCTCGCAGAAGTTCGCGATCTCGTTCATGAACGTGATCTTGGTGGCGAGGAAGGCGTTGGCGGCGTATTTGGTCAGCTCGGCGCTGCGCTCGTCCATCACGATGAGCGGATTGCCTTGGCGGATGAACGGATTGTAGAGGCGGGTCATCACCTCCTCGGCCCGGTCGCTTCCCACGCCGATGACCACACGGTCGGGCTTGAGGAAGTCATCCACGGCATAGCCCTCGCGAAGGAACTCCGGGTTGGAGACCACATCGAAGTCGACGGTGGCATGGGCAGCCACGGCAGCGGTCACCTTCTCGGCGGTCCCCACGGGCACGGTGCTCTTGTCCACGATGACCTTGTAGTCGGTGATCATGCGGCCCAGCTGGTCGGCCACATCCAGCACGTAGCTCAGGTCCGCGCTGCCGTCCTCTCCAGGAGGGGTGGGCAGGGCGAGGAAGATGATTTCGGCGGGTTCGACAGCCTCGGCCAAATCGGTGGTGAAGTTCAGACGTCCGGCAGCGATGTTGCGCTCGAACAGCACATCGAGATGCGGCTCGTAGATGGGGACTTCCCCATTGCGCATCTTCTCCACCTTGTTCGCATCGATGTCGACGCAGATGACCTCATTGCCTGTTTCCGCAAAACAGGTTCCGGTGACGAGTCCGACATAACCGGTGCCGACGACAGCAATTTTCATCAGAAGAAGGAGAATGACAGGGTTTCCTCAAATATATGAATCGAGCCCCCCTCGGACCGCATCCACCACCCGCCGTTGCTGGGTTTCCGTCAGTTCGGTGTGCATCGGGAGGCTCAAGACCCGGTCGGTGAGGTCCTCGGTGACCGGCAGTTTCGGCGTCCCGCCGGGCACATCGGAGAAGGCGTCCTGCTGGTGAATCGGCTTGGGATAATAAATGCCAAAAGGCACACCCTCGGCCTGCAGATGGGCGGCCACATGGTCCCTCAGGCCCGGACCCTCACCCTTGTTGTTGAGCTTGATCGTGTATTGGTGGAAGACATGACGGGACCGCGGATGGCGATAGGGCACCGACACCATCGGGTGGTCTCCCAACAGGGCGTCATAGCGGTCCGCCGCCTCGCTCCGGGCGGCATTGTACCCTTCGAGGTGGGGCAGCTTGACGCCGAGGATGGCCGCCTGGATGCTGTCGAGCCGGCTGTTCATCCCGATGATCTCGTGCTGGTAGCGCTGGCGTGATCCATGGTTGCAGATCATCCGCAGGCGCTCGGCCAAGGCCGCATCCCGGGTGAAACACGCTCCGCCGTCCCCGTAGGCTCCCAAGTTTTTGGAGGGGAAGAAGCTCGTGGTGCCGATGGTACCGATGGTGCCGGCGGCTCCCCATTGGCCGTCGGTCCCTTGCCAGGCGGAGCCGATGGCCTGTGCCGTGTCTTCGATGAGCGAAAGGCCATGTTCATCCGCGACTGCCTGAAGCGCCGTCATGTCGGCGCACTGGCCATAGAGGTGGACCGGCATGATGGCTTTGGTGCGGGGCGAGACCGCCATGGCAACGGCGGCCGCATCCAACGTGAAGGTGCACGGGTCCACATCGACCATCACCGGGGTCAGCCGGAGCAGGTGGATGACCTCCACGGTCGAGATGAAGGTGAAGGAGGGGGTGATGACCTCGTCGCCCGGCTTCAGGTCCAGCGCCATGAGGGCGGCCTGCAGCGCGTCGGTTCCGTTTGCGCAAGGCACCACGTGGAGGGGATGCTCCTCCGAGTGCCCGAGCCAGGTCGCCAGCGCGGAGGTGAAGTCGCGCACGGCCGGCCCGTTGATGTACTGTCCGGAGCGGACGACATTCAGCACGGCTTCATCGATCTCAGACTGGATGTGCGCATACTGTCCGCGCACGTCAACCATGTGGAGGGGAGAGGAGTCCTGGGCCATCGCGTGCGGCGAAGATACCGTCGGACCGGACTCATCCGGCGCCTGAAAACCAGGGGCACCCTTCGCCAAAAACTTCGACTAAAACATATAATTATTCGATGGAATTTCGTATTTTGCAGATTCCGAAAAGCCATGCACGCCGTTTCCCGCTTGTCCCTTCGCGCCGCGTTTGCGCTCCTCATCTGTCTTCTGGCCGGACCGGGTCATGCCCAAGCGTTCAACCCCGACGCCAATGGCGATGGCCAGATCGGGGCAGGCGATGTGATCGCCGTGCTGGCCGTTTACGGTCTCCCCTACGATGTCGAGGCCATCGGACCGAGCGTCCTCCATTTCGACCCGGACACCACCACGGTCCTGCCCCTCGGTTACGACCTCTACATCGCTGAGGACTTCACCTTACCCTACCTCTATGTGACGGTGCCCGATGGGGAGTTCCCCGGCCAATCCTTCCGCATGGCGGTCGAGAAGCAGCCCGACATGGACGACCAGCAGGTCTACCTCCAGGACGCCGCAGGCAACTGGCTCGCGCTGGCCCGCCAGTTCGAGACCAATGGGCGCTACGCCGAACTCGTCTGGACCGGCTTACGCTGGGTCTCGTCCGTCCTCGACTGACGCCCGCACCCGCCTCGCTTTCCTTCTTTGTTTCGCACCTTGCAGTCCGCCTGCCCGGATGGTGGAATTGGTAGACACGACAGACTTAAACTCTGTTGATCCGAATGGGTCGTGCGGGTTCAAGTCCCGCTCCGGGTACGAAAAAGCCCCGACCGCAAGGCCGGGGCTTTTGGATTCCATTTGAGGCGGGATCAGTCGCAGGACTCGCCGAAGAGGGAAAGCATGACCAACATGTCGGAGGTGGTCACACTGCCGTCTCCGTTCATGTCGTGGTTGCAGTCCGCCGGACAACCGAAGTCGCCGAGCAGCATCAGCAGGTCACCGATGCCGACCACGCCGTCGTTGTTGAAGTCGCCGAAGCACTCATAGACTTCCTGGAAGGTGAGGCTCTGCTGAAGGATCTGCGGGTTCTCGCCATCTGCCCTCCGGGTCTGCAGGTTGACCGTGAGGTTCACCTCGCCGTCCGTGGTCAGTTGCGCGATGAGGACGTGGCCGTCCTCATCCGGGAAGGCCGTGGGTTCGAGGTCGGGGTAGATGAACACCGAGCCGCCGTTGACATCGTCCGCCACAATGGCCCCTCCGGCACTTTCGAAGGCTGCGAAGTCCAGTCCGATCGTGCTCACGTCCGCGGAGTTGTCCTGTCCGCCCACCGTCAGCCAGCTGTCGAACTCGAGGAGTGGGTCCACCGGAAGCACAGCCGGGTTGTAGTCCACGGCGAGGGCACCGCCGAGTGGATTCTGGTAGAAGGCCGTGGTCGTGTTGATGGTCAGCGGGACGCTGTCGAATCCGTAGACCGCAACGAGCTGCTCGGTCGGATCGGCGAGCTCCACCCATACGCGGTAGGTGGTCATGCCGGCCACCGTGTTCTGGCCCACGACATCGTAGCCGAGCTGGACGAAGCTGCTCTCCGCTTGCTCGTCCTCGTCGCAGATGCCGTCGTTGTCGGCGTCGTTGAGGCAGTTCCCGTCACAATCGAGGTTGTCGGCCGGCGGGTAGGCACAGGAGCCGTCATCCAGCGTGGCGGACGGGTTGTAGTTGCAGGCCGCCGCGTCCGTGCAGCCCGGGATGTCGTCCCCGGTGCAGAAGCTCGTCGTCTCCGTACTGCCGAAATCGCCACCTGTGGCGACCGTGGTGCCGGCCACCTCGAGGGTGTAGGAGCCATCGCCAAAGGCGCAGCAGATGCCGTCGCCAAAGCTGTCGTTGACCGTCAGGTCATAGCATCCCTCGGGCAGGCAAGTGGTCTCCACGACGGTGCCGCTCTGTCCGCCGTACGTACCTCCGGACCAAACGGGGGCTCCGGTTTCGTCGGCGAGGACCCAGGAGAATTCTCCGGGGTAGTTGTCGAGCACGGTGGTCATGGTGAAGTTCAGGCCGCCAATGATGCAAGAGCCATCATCGATGATGGCGTCGGGATCGTAGTTGCAGGCCGCCGGATCGGTGCAACCGCCGCAGGTGCTGTTGTCTCCGCCGCAGACGCCGCAGTCGTCGTCGAAGAGGCAGGAGCCGTCATCCACGGTGGCGCTGGGGTCGTAGTTGCACGCGGCCTCGAGCGTGCATCCGAGGCAGCTGAAGTCACAGGTGCCATTGTCGATGCCGGCGTCCGGATCGTAGTTGCAGGCCGCCGGATCCGTGCATCCGAAGTTGAGGTTGTCGGTGCAGAACTCGATGGACTCTCCCGTGCCAAAGGCGCCGCCGGAGGCGATGACGGCGGAATCCACCGTCAACGTGTAGCCGCCCGGATCGAAGATTCCGTCTCCGAAGCTGTCGAGGATCTCAAAGGTGTAGCATCCGTCCCCGACGCAAACGGACTGTTCGTCCGTAGTGCCCGAGCTGGTGTAGGGGCCACCGGAGATCAGGACAGTACCGACACTGTCGGCCAAGGTCCAGGTCGTCTCTCCTGGCCAGGTGTCCGTGGTGACGCTGACCGTGACTGGGATGCCGTCACCGATACAGGAGCCGTCGTCGATGGTCGCGTCCGGGTCGTAGTTGCAGCTCGCCGGGTCGGTGCAGCCATAGCAGCTGAAGTCACAGACGCCATTGTCGATGGTGGCATCCGGATCGTAGTTGCAGGCCGTAGCGTCGGTGCAGCCAAATCCGCTACCCACACAGAACGAGGTGGATTCAAGGTCACCGAACTCCCCGCCGGCGGTTACGAGGGCGCCGTCCACGGTGAGCGCGTAATCGCCAAACCCGTATGCGCAGCAGATGCCGTCTCCGAAGCTGTCGAAAATGGTGAAGGTGTAGCACCCATCACCCGCACAGAAGTTCTCGACTACAGTAGCCCCCTGGTCCACATAAGGCCCGCCTGTGGCAATGGTGGCACCCGTGCTGTCTACCAGACCCCAGGTCGTCTCTCCAGGGTAGTTGTCGAGCAGGATGGTCAATGAGAAGGCGAGGCCCTCGGCGAGGCATGAACCATCGTCAATGACGGCGGACGGATCGTAGTTGCAGGCGGTGCTGTCGGTGCAGCCACCGCAACTGCTGTCATCGCCACCGCAGACGCCGCACAGGTCCAGTGCGAGGCAGGAACCATCGTCGATGACGGCGGACGGATCGTAGTTGCAGGCGGTGCTGTCGGTACAGCCACCGCAACTGCTGTCATCGCCACCGCAGACGCCGCACAGATCCAGTGCGAGGCAGGAACCATCGTCGATGACGGCGGACGGATCGTAGTTGCAGGCGGTGCTGTCGGTACAGCCGCCAATGCCTCCACCACCGGAGCCACAGAGGCCGGAAATGGACCACGAGGCGTCGTATTGGACATTGTCAGAAATACCGTAACCATTGAACAGGGAGACGGACCAACTTCCATTTCCGCTGAGTCCATTTCCTGTCAAGTCGACCGAGGCGGTGTAGTTGCCCGATGCCGTGACCTGCCAGTCGGCCGGCCAAAGGTCATAGTTGCCCAAACTCGTGCATCCGGCAGGGCTTGCGTTGTAACCTCCAATGGCCACGCAACCACCATCGGGTCCAGTGATGGAGATGGCTAAGTCCGCAGGCCAGCTTCCACCACCATTAAGGTTGGTCCAATTCAAGTTGATGTCCAAGCTTTCGGGGGTCCCTTCAGCGCTGAACGTGAAGGAGGATGATGACTCCTCGGCACCGAGAACAACGTCGACTGCACCTTCTGCATCACAATTGCAGGGAAGATCGTTTTGCGGGAAAATGCAGGATCCATCGTCAACGGTGGCCGTCTCATCATAATTGCAGGCCGTGGAGTCCGTGCAGCCCGTGCAGCTGGTTCCGTCTCCACCACAGATTCCACAAACGTCTTCGTCTTGGCAGGTTCCGTTGTCTTCTGTGGCTTCAGGATCGTAATTGCATGCGGTGGGGTCCGTGCATCCCGCATCCGGGTTGCTGTTGGTGGGATAGCTGTCGAGGAACAGTTGTCCAGTCCCCAGCGGGTCGAGATAGCCCGACAGCCCAACTCCCCATGACACATCCATGCGTCCGTAATAGTCATAAGCACCGTTGTTGACCGAGCCATTGCACGCTGCCGCACCGCCATAGAGCTGGCCAATGATGCGCTGGTTTTGGTCAAAGAGGGGAGAGCCGGATGAACCGGGTTCTGTTACGCCTAATTCCCAGGCATCAATCCACCAAACTTGTGCGCCTCCGGCAGTCGAGGTGTACGGCGCATCATCGTCAAAACAGATTTTTTTGACATCACCGCTTGGGTGGTGAATGCCTACTGCAGAGGTTGGAGTTGATCCACTCGCATCCCATCCCGCATATTCTACATCATAGCTGGCTGGAGGAGCGGAACTTAACTCAATCAGGGCCACATCGCTTGCACCACTGTTGACCAACAGCGTTCCCCCGGAAATGCTTTGGTCCGTGGGTCCTGTATTTCCACCACAGGTGCTGCTTTCATGGTTGAAATAGTAGACCCAGCTGTTGGGATTTCCGAGGCAATGGTTGGCGGTAAGGAAAAAGGGCGTTCCGTCTTCGGACGTGTTGTTGACCAAGGCTCCTGAGCAGACGGCGAATCCACCATTGGTGATGAGGGCAACGGATTTCTTGGGCGTTTGCCAAGCTGAACCTTCAGGACAATTGACATTGATATTGCAGGCGCCTGAATTGCCAAAGGGCCCCATGTTCGATTGATTGGCTGTGGGACTTAGTGGGTGGAGCAGCAGACTCCGGTAACCGTGGATGATTTGGCTGATGCGCACGTCGCCTAGGCCGTGGACGCCAAGTGGCTCTTGGTACTCCACAACAATTTGGTCGTCATCCAAAAGGCCGACAGGCAAGAAGCCCCAATCCTTCTCGTTAGCCTCAGTAAAACTGCCGAGGAATTGGGTCCGGTCATTGTTCCAAATGAACAGAGCCGCACCTTCCGGTACATCAAAGCTGCCAAGGGTCAGGCCTATGCCAGTCGCTCCGGGACAGTGAATGGCCAAACGCCAAATCCAACGATCCTTATCGAACGTCCACTCACCCGCATTGTCCAGCCCAAGATTGACTTCGCGCTCTACGCCAAACCTCCAAGGTGCTTCTTTGTACTGGTCTGTTACTGCGTCCTCAGCATTGAGGACTGTCAGGTCGAGCTCTCCAGTTGTAATCTGAGGAATATTCGACAAGTCGATAAATGAGCCCCATTTCCAAGGGGCACCACCTTGGGCAACTTGGGCATGTACCACCATTTTACCAGACAATCCAAGCGCTAGAATCAGACTGGTGTACAAAAGGCCCAGACGAAGTCGCTCAATGGAACTTTTGAAGGCTGTTGGATGAAAGGAGGGAGAGAGGGAATTCCGCTGTTCGACGGAAAAGGAGGTTGAGGAAATTCTCATGTTTGGTTGGTTCAGCTGGCAGACAAGTCCGGCATTTCAATATGCACCGAACAGCGGGAATACCCTACTTTATTATCTACGTTGTTCTCGACCCTTTTGTCGGTGGAGCGGTTGCAGGCAATGGGTTTTGGTGTAAATTCGCCGTCCGCTAGCGAGAATAGCTCAGTTGGTAGAGCACAACCTTGCCAAGGTTGGGGTCGCGAGTTCGAGTCTCGTTTCTCGCTCAGAGTGTGAAGGGCTTCCGGAAGGAGGCCCTTCTGCATTTCCGGTCGCCGGTTTCACCCCCGTGGGTCCAACACCCGCTCCGCAATCCGGACTGCAGCACCGGACTGGCTTGAGACCCATGCGGCCGCTGCGGCACCCGCTTCCGCCCTGGAGGATTCGCCCTCGGCGGACATCCATTGGCCCACCGTCTCGGCCATCTCATGGGGGGTCGAACAGACGACGAGACCGCCTTGGGCACGCAAGGCCTCAATTTCCCTGAACCCCGCGATGTTGGGGCCGACCGCGATGGGCAAGCCGAAGGCCGCCGCCTCCAAGGTGTTGTGCACTCCGGCTCCCCATCCGCCCCCCACGATGGCCGCTGCACCGAGGCCGTACACGTGCTTCAAAAGGCCGACTTCGTCGAGAATCAGGCCGTCCGCACCCATCCGGTCTTCCGGCAAGCTCCTGGACATCCGTGGAAAATGGGATTCTTCGGCCCACGCTTCAACAGGGCGTCCTTGCACTTCATGGGGCGCCACAAGGAGGCACCATTCTGATTTTGGCAGGTCGGGGAGAAGCTGCCGAACCGCCTTCCAGTCTCCTTCCCAGGCGCTGCCCACCACGAGCAGCTTGCGGCCGTCCACCCAGCGTTTAATTTGGTCGATGCGGTCCTGGGTGGCCTCATTCGGGGGCGTTTGAACAGTGGAAAGCACACGGTCGACGCGGGGGTCTCCAAGGACCTCAGCCCCGAGGCCAAATGAGCCAATGGTCTCGGCGGAGGCCTCGTCCTGGACCAGGAGGTGGGTGAACCGGGCCAGGCGCTTTCGGACCCAACTGCCCCAGCGCCCCATCGGATGGCGTCCCGGATCGAAACGGGCGGCCACCAGGTGCAGGCGAGCGTCCCGGGCGAGGCGGACTTCGATGAGCCTCGGCCACAGTTCATATTTCACGAGAACGGTGTCCGCCACCGGAAGGATGGCATCGAATCGCTGCATATTCCGAAGCGTATCGAAGGGCAGGTAGTCCACGTGGTCTGCCGCACCGGGCGGCACAGCCTCTTTTCCAGACGGGGAGAAAAAGGTGAGGAGGAGGGGGCGTTCCGGGGCCCGGTTTCGGAGCGCCTTGAGCAGGGGAGCGGCCTGTTCGTATTCCCCGAGGGAGGCGCAGTGCACGTGAATCCACGGCCCCGGCTTTTCGAGGGCCACCGTGCTGGCGGCCACTGCGAGTCGATTCGCCCATCCCCTGCGCCCGGTGACCGCCTTTCGGGCCTTCTCGTGCCCGAAGAGGGCGGCGAGGTGAAGGCCGACCCAGAGGACCGCGGACCCGAGGGGATAGAGGAGGCCGAACATCAGTAGGTGTAGTCGACCGAGGTGCTTCTCGCCTGCAGCCTCAGGATCCAGGCGGCGAACAGGCCGAGGGCGCGGTCCCGGCGTGGTCCTTCGTCGGCCAGGCCCGTGTCCGTGTTCCATGCCCGGCTGGGCTGAAGCCGGCCGATCAGGGCCTCCAACCCCAGCTGGAATCGGGCCTGTCCGTTGGGGGAATGGTACTCGAAACCGGCACGGGGCACGAGGGCCCAGCCGCCACTCAGCCGGTCGTACCCCTGCAGGTGGGGCTCCTCGAGTTGGGTGATGCGGTTGCCCCGATTCTGGAAGTGCACTTTGTGTTCCCAGAATCCGGCCCCGATCTCGGCGATGAAACCGGTCTCGGGATGGCGGGCGCCCAACGACCACTTTCGGCCAAGGGTGGCCAGCAGCAGCGTGCCCCGTTGCTGGGCGGTCAGCAAGGCGATGCGGCCCTCGTTGTCGATGACGTGGCCGTTGGGGTCGATGAGGTTGGACAAGAGCCCCGGCTCCCGAACGTCGGCTCCAGTCTGAAAGCGGTATTGGACTCCGTAGCGCCATCCTGAGGCGGCGGTCCTCCGCCATCCGATGCCCACAGTGTTGGCCGCTCCGAACCGGTCGGCCAGATCACCCCACGGCACATGCAGCGCCGTGTGGAGCAGGAGTTGGTGTCCCGGCCGAACCCCGTTCTTTTCCTGACTGGACCCCGTTTGCGCTGGAGCGTGCCAGGCGACGGCGAGCATGGCAAGGGCCAAGGGAAGTCGGAGGGACGGACGCGTCATCACAGGGGAAAGCTGAGGCCCGCGAGGAAACCGCTGGTGAGGGTGCCGCCATCCAATTGCAGGAGGAAGGTGGTGCCCTTGTACATATAGCGTCCTCCGATCTGGGCGCTCAAACCCGTGCCGCCGATGGCGCTGCCGTCATAGGATCCCGGGGCCGCGCCTGTTCCGGCCCAGCGGAAACTGTGGGCCGTCCAAGCGACCGTCAGGCCGGCGAAGAAGTCATACGGGGCGGGGGCGAGTTCGATGAAATGGTAATTGCCCTGGAGACCCACCCCGTAGAACTGATGGGCCCAGGTCCCGGCGGCGCCGCTCTCCCGGTAGGATTGGAAGGTGCCGATCAACCCCGCTGAAATGTGGTCGTCCACGGTCTGCTCCAACCCGATGAAGACGGGCAGTCCACGGGTGCTCATTCCGAGTCCCGCATTGATCAGATCCCATCGGCCTCCGGACTCGATGCGAACCTGCGCATGGGTCGAGTTGTCAAACCCCAGCAATGTCAGGGCGATGAGGACGAGGACAACCCCCGGCTTCTTTGCAACATTCGTTCGTCTAAAATGCAAAAAAACTCGATTAAAATTAGTAAATTGTAGACGAGATGTCATTTCTCTCCAATGGGTGTGAAGGCGGGCGCCGCGACCGACGGTCTGTCGAAGGTCGAGTGTACCACGCACAAGACGGACCCGGCATGAAAAAATTGTTCCCCGGATTTTCCGGGGTGGTCGTGTGCGTTCTCATGCTCGGAGCCGCCTGTTTCGCCGGGGGACTTCACGCACAGACCGGCGCCGGACTGGACATCACCGTGGAGATGGAGCCCGGCCAGCAGTTTGCGCCCGGTTGGATCCTGTCCGCACCGCGCTTCAGCTCCAACCTGACCTATCCGCTCGTCATCGATGAAGCCGGTGTCGCCCGGCACAACCAACTCCGTCCCTTTGAGGGGTTCAACTTTGACCTCCACGAGAATGGCACGGTCGCTTGGTTCTCGACACTCGAGGGCTGGTGGCACGAGCTGGACAGTTCTCTGCTCGTCTCGAACATCATTGAGTTTGTCGGAGCCGATGTGGATTTCCATGACCTCGAACTGCGGGCAGATGGCACCTCTCTCCTGATGGGGTCGGAGATCATCACCATGAATGTCGCCGACAGCGTTCCCGATCCGGACAATCCGTCCCGAGCGGTCATCGATTGCATCCTCCAAGAGCTCGATGAGAACGGAGACATCATCTGGACCTGGCGGGCCTCCGACCACATCCCGGCCACATTCTGTTCCCACTGCAATTGGGAAGCCTCCCTGATCGACGCCTATCACCACAATGCCTTCGAAACGCAGGAAAATGGAGACATCCTGCTCTGCATGCGCAACATGGACCTCGTGGTCCGCATCGACCGGACTTCGGGTGGCCTCGCTTGGCAGATGGGCGGTCCCGAGAGCAATTTCACCTTCACCGACGCGACCGGCGCCTTCGCCCAGCAGCACGATGCCCAGCTGCTGCCCGGCAACAGGATGATCGTCTTCGACAACGCCACCGGCAGTGAACCCCTTACCTCCCGAGGCGTGGAATACCAGCTCGACTACGACAATTGGACCGCCACGGTCATCGAGACGTGGCCCCACCCGGACGGCAACTTTGCCGGTTCGCAGGGCAGCATCCAGCGCCTGGAGGATGGGGGCACCCTGATTGGCTGGGGAACGGCGGGATCCGACGAATACAACGGGGGCATGGTGTCGGAATACTCGGCCTCCGGGGACCTGCTCGGGACCGTGTACTTCCCCGCGAACTACTGGAACTACCGCGCCCGGAAAGTGCCTGCGGGTGCCCTGCCGTTGCGCATCGGATGCCGCAACACAGCCGCCTGCAACTACGACCAGCTGGCCGTGGTGGACGGCGAGTGCCTGTTCGTGGGATCGCCCTGCGATGACGGAGACCCTTGCACAGTGCAGGACGCCGTCAACAACCAATGCGAGTGCGTCGGCGAGGTGCCGTTCGCGGACCCTGAGGCCGACCAGTGCCTCGATCCGATGGCCCTGAACTTCAACCCATGCTCGACATTGCCGTTTGACGACGGCAGTTGCCAGTATCTGCTTGAGTTCAGGGTGGATGCCACGCAATGGGGGGCGGTCCCGGCCTCGGTGGGTCTGGCCTGGCTTGATTTGCCGACGCTGACTTTTGAAGCCGGAGGATTTGGAACGTGGACGGGCAGCCTCGTGGTCGGCAATGGAGTCTGGACTTATGGCTTCAAGGCGGATGGACAGCCGGATGGAATCCAGCGGACTCTCGATCTCACCTGGCCGGTCGATTGGGATGGCGAGGTGATTCGAGCCTGTCTGGGCCAAGCGGCCTCTTCCTGTCCGGGATGCACGGATCCGGACGACCCAGGCTTTTCCCCGTTTGCCGGAGACGATACCTTGTGCGGTTCCGGCAACGGAGTGGGATGCACGCTGGTGGGAGCCGACAACTTCGACTCGGGCGCCTTCTTCGATGACGGGAGTTGCGCCTTCAGTCCGGCTGAGGACTGCCAGCCCGACCTCAACGACGACGGCTTGATCGGCGTGGCCGATGTGCTCGAATTGCTGACCTACTTCGGGCTGGTCTGCGACTGAGGACTCCCCGCTCGGTCGGGACCATCCAATCGGAATCCAACGCCATGCAAGGTTTCGAGCCGGACCGAGGGGTCGGCCTTCAGGATCTTCCGGAGCCGGGCGATGTACACGTCCATGCTCCGTCCAATGAAATAGCCGGATTCGCCCCATACGAGGCGGCCGATGAGGTCGCGCTCCGTGGTCCGGCCTTCCCGTTGCATCAGCAGCTTGAGGACGTCGCCCTCCTTGCGGGTGAGCCGCTGTTCGCCTTCGGGCCAGCTCAACATGTACGACTCCCGGTCGAGGGTGAACGATCCGACGCACAGGGTGTTGGCTTGCCCCTCGTCCCGTGGCTGTGCCCGTTTCAGTAGACTCCCGATGCGGAGGAGGAGCTCCTCGTTGTCGAATGGCTTGATCACATAGTCATCCGCTCCGGCCTTGAGGCCCCGGACCCGGTCCTCCACCCGGTCGCGGGCGGTCAGGATGAGGATGGGCAGCGTGGGGGAGACCATGCGGAGGTCTTCGGTCAGGGCAAATCCATCCCGCCCAGGGAGCATGACATCGAGCACGGCGAGGTCCACCTCTGCGGCATGATAGGCGGGCAGGGCTTCCCGCCCGTCCCGGATCAGGTCGACGGTGTAGCCCTCGAGGCGGAGGAGGTCGTGCAGGATCAGGCCAAGGGAGGGGTCGTCCTCTACGAGCAGGATGCGGGGCGAATCGGAGCTCATGGGGCCGGATTGGGAAGGTCAATGGTGAACACGCTGCCGCCGCCCTCCCGCTGCGTACAGCGGATTTGGCCGCCGTGTCCTTCCACGATGGACCGGACGTAGTGCAGCCCGAGGCCGAAGCCCTTGACGTCGTGCCGGTCTCCAGTGGGGACGCGGTGGAACCGGTCGAAGATGCGCTCCAGGTGCTCCGCAGGGACGCCGATGCCGCGGTCCGCCACCGTCACCCGCCAACTGGAACGGCCTCCGTCCATCCGCTCCAGCCGGACCTTGATGTCCGGCGGGGCGTCGCCACAATAGCGGATGGCGTTGTCGATGAGGTTGCTCAGCACGCCGTCGAGGTGAGTGAGGTCACCTACGTGCTGTGCGCCGGAAGCCTCCTCGGGCACCACCGCCACGAGCCGGCCTTCGAGCCGTTCTACGGAGGGCAGGGCCGAATCCACATTTCGGCGCACCCAGTCGGCCGGGTCGAACGGGTCGCGGGCCAGCCGCACGGCGCCCTTTTCGACCGTGGCCATTTCCATGACCTTCTCGACCTGTCGGCGCATCCGGCCGTTCTCGGACAAAATCAGGTCCAAATAGCGCTTCCGGGCCGCGGCATCCGCTCCAATTTCCTCACGCTGAAGGAGCTGCGCGCCGGATTCGATGGAGGCGATGGGGGTCTTGAATTCGTGCGTCATGTTGTTGATGAAGTCCTCCCGGACCTCGGACAGCCGCTTCTGTCGCAGAACAATGACCACCGCATAGACAAAGGTGCCGAGGACCAGCAGTTGCAGCACGCTCGCGAGCAGCCAGCGGTCGAGGCTCATGAGGATGTCGGCACGCCGGTCGGGGAAGCGGATGCCGAAATAGTGCCCATCTCGATCGAACCGGGGGGGCATCGCCTCCTCGGATTCCTGACCGCCAACATGACCGCCGTAGACGATGCTGTCACTGAAGCAGTCGTAGATGGCATAGTCGAACGGGGCGTCCAGGGCGGCCCGCTCAAAGGACTCCCGCAACAGGGCTTCCAGCAGAAAGGGGTGAAGGGTGTCGTTGAGGTTGGCGACAAAGGCGTTGGAGGCCTGCTGTCGGACCGGCTCCACGACAGCGCTGTCACCGCGCATGCTCTGGACGCGGTCCACCACCTCCGTCAGGGCGATGACCACACGGTCATTGAATTCCCTCTCCCCAAGGTCCACCGCCTGCCGGAGCCAGATGAGCTGCAGGACCAGCGTGCCGAAAATGGAAAGCAGGCCCGTCAGGATGAGCAGTCGGATGCGGCGTCGAGACACGGCTCCAAGTTACGGGTTCGCGGGGCCTTCCACCCGGTTGGGCCTCGGCCTGACTTGGGCGGGATGTTGTAGATTCGGAGCGTGATGGTTCACACCCTTTCCGCCCGGCCCTTGTGCCTTGCGACCTTGTGCACGGTGTCCCTGCTCATGGTCTTGTCCCGGCCGACGGTCCGGGCCCAGCAGACCATCGATGTTGCCGGCCTCTACCAAGGGGAAAACCTTTTGGTGGTCAACGAAACCAACCCCGATGGCGTCGGATTCTGTTGTTACGAGGTTCGGGTCAACGGACTCGTCACCGCCGACCAAGTCAATTCCCACGCTTTTGAGGTGGATCTGCGCAGTCACGGCCTCTCGCTGGGCAAGGGAGTGGCTGTGCGCCTGATGCACCGCCCCGGGTGTGAGCCGCGGATCCTCAACCCCGAGGTCATCGCCCCTTCACCCGGGTTCGAGCTCATCGAATTTGAGGCAGACGACAACGGAGAAGTGCGGTGGGTGACCTCCGAGGAGCGGGGCCGGATGCCCTTCGTTCTGCAACAGCTGAAGTGGGGCAAATGGGTGGATGTGGTCCGGGTCGATGGACTCGGGGGACCCGGAGAGCGGTACTACAACGCCCGGTTCAAGCCGGTCCAAGGCGAGAACATCCTCCGATTGACCCATTTGGCGGCCGACGGTGCCCTCGAGGTCAAGGGCGAGGCCCGCTTCACTTCCAAGGCCGATCCGATTCGATTCGACTACGATCCGCGCACCGAGCGGATGGCGTTCAGCGAGGAGACCCAGTATGAAGTGGTCAATGCCTTCGGGACCGTGGTTCTTCAGGGGCATGGTAAGGAGGTCATCCTTCGCTATCTTGCACGCGGCGAGTACTTCGTCAACTTTGGTGCGAGGTCCGAGACCTTCAAGAAGCGCTGAGCACAAGGCTCCCGAGCCGACCACATTTTCCAGTCCACCGCGACATGCCCACTTCCCCCGCTACGACGGCCTTCGATGGCTTGACTTACAACAGCCGCCGCCCCCACATCTCCATCCCCGAATACGGCCGGGTGGTGCACGAGATGGTGGCGCATTGCATCGGCATCGAGGACCGCGACGAGCGCAACAAGTGTGCCGCGGCCATCGTGAGCGTGATGCGCACCCTCGTGCCCGGGTCCAAGGAGATGACGGACCACGAGGAAAAGCTCTGGGGCCATTTGCACGTCATGGCCAATTGGGAACTCGACATCGACGGTCCCTTCCCGCCGCCCGCCAAGCCCGAGGAGGATTCGGGTCCGGAATCCCTGACCTACACCCAGATTGGCAAGCGCCCCTCTTTCTACGGTCGGATCGTGGAGGATCTGATCGCCAAGGCCATTGAGATGCCCGAAGGAGAGGAGCGCGCCGCGCTGGCCATGATGATTGCCAACCTGCTCAAGCGCCAGTACCTGACGTGGAACAAGGGGGCTGTGGAGGATGCCCTCATCCGCGCCCAGCTTCGCGAGATGTCCGGAGGGGCACTCGACGTGCCCGCCGAAAAAGAGCTCGTCTCCTCCAGCGAAATCCTCAAGAGCAAGCGGAAGACGTCCAACAATTTCCGCCAGCACCGCGGCGGCAAGCGCAAGCGCTGATCGGGCCGCGCGAGAGGGCCGTCGCCGGGCCTCCCCGACCCCTTGTCGAAAACAACGCCCGAGCCAGGTCACCTGCCCCTTGCCCTGCCCCACATTGGGGGGCAAACCACTGACCGCGCCATGGGCACTTTCGTCATCGAAGGAGGGCATCCCCTCAATGGATCCATCACACCGCAAGGGGCCAAGAACGAGGCCCTCCAAGTTGTGTGTGCCGTCCTCCTGACTTCCGAACCCGTCACCATCGCCAACCTTCCGGACATCGTCGATGTGAACCGGCTCATCGACTTGCTCGCCTCCATGGGAGTGAAGGTCGAGAAGCTCGATGCGGGCACGTTCCGGTTTCAAGCCGACGACGTGAACATGGACTACCTCGAGAGCCCGGAATTCCGCCAGAAAGGAAGTGGGTTGAGGGGCAGCGTCATGATCATGGGGCCTTTGCTGTCCCGCTTCGGAAAGGGTTACATCCCCAAGCCGGGCGGCGACAAGATCGGCCGTCGCCGGATGGACACCCACTTCATCGGATTCGAAAACCTCGGGGCCAGCTTCCGCTACGACGCAGGCGAGACGTTCTATCGGGCCGAGGCGCCCGACGGCTTGAAGGGCAACCACATGCTCCTCGATGAGGCCTCGGTGACCGGCACCGCCAACATCGTGATGGCCGCGGCCCTGGCCAATGGCACGACCACCATCTACAATGCGGCCTGCGAGCCCTACCTGCAGCAGCTCTGCAAGATGATCAACCGCATGGGCGGCAAGATCTCCGGGGTGGGGTCCAACCTGCTCACCATCGAGGGGGTCGATTCTCTCGGCGGGTGCGACCACCGTTGCCTGCCGGACATGATTGAGATCGGCAGCTTCGTTGGCATGGCGGCGATGACGCGGGGCGAGGTCACCATCAAGGACGTGAGCTGGGACGACCTCGGCCAGATTCCCCGGGTGTTCGAGCGCATGGGCATCGGTCTGGAGCGGCGCGGCGATGACCTCTATGTGCCCGCCCAAGACCACTACGAAATCGACACCTTCATCGACGGCTCCATCTTGACCGTGGCGGATGCGCCATGGCCCGGGTTCACCCCGGACCTCCTGTCCATCCTGCTCGTGACGGCCACCCAGGCCCGGGGCAGTGTGCTCGTGCACCAGAAGATGTTCGAGTCGCGGTTGTTCTTCGTGGACAAGCTCATCGACATGGGCGCGCAGATCATCCTGTGCGACCCGCACCGGGCCACGGTGATCGGCCTCGACCGCAAGGCGCCGCTTCGCGGGGTAACCATGACCTCACCGGACATCCGGGCGGGCGTGTCGCTGCTCATCGCCGCCTTGTCGGCAGAGGGGCGTTCGACCATCCACAACATCGGCCAAATTGACCGCGGCTATCAGTACATCGAACATCGTTTGCGGGCGTTGGGAGCCCAGATTGAGCGCCTCGCAGACTGACGCCTCCACCTCCGCCGTTCCCTCCGTAAATTGTCTATCGTAATGAGCACGTTGACCTTTCCCCGCCTCTCTGCCCTCCTGATGGGCTGCCTCGCCTTCAGCACCTCCGTTCTCGCCCAGGATCCCCGGGTGGGCACCAACATCGGAGACCAGGCACCCGAACTGATCCTGCAGGGCATCGAAGGTGACCAGATTCGGCTCAGTGACCTCAAGGGGCAGTTGGTGCTGGTCGACTTCTGGGCCAGCTGGTGTGGCCCGTGCCGGCGGGAGAACCCCAACGTCGTGAATGCCTACAAGAAGTACCGGAAAGCCAAGTTCAAGTCGGCCGACGGCTTCACCATCGCCAGCGTCTCCCTCGACCGCAAGCAGGAGAGCTGGGAAAAGGCCGTGAAACAGGACCAGCTGAACTGGGACTGGCACGGCAGCGATCTCGCCGGTTGGGACAGCGAAGCGGCGGCCCTCTATGGGGTCAGCAGCATCCCGATGAGCTTCCTCGTGGACGAGAACGGCATCATCGTCGCCAAGAACCTGCGCGGCATGGAGCTGCACATCCAGATCGACAAGCACGTCGCTCGCCTCTGATTTTCCTGTCATGTCGACCGGGCGGGCCTGACAGTGGGTCGCCCGGCCTGTCACGTTGTCGGCCGTGGACCCCATGGCACGGCGATTGGACACCGCGACGCAAATTCGCCATCCCATGATGATGCACGCCATGAATGAGGAAGAGCCCCTGCAGGACGCCGAAGCCACAACAGCCGGAGAGGGGGGCAAGACTGAGGAATCCGCAGGGAATGTGGAGACGCAGGATGCCCCTGAAGCCGTCACGGCCGAGACCGGGGAGGATGAGGCTTGGCGGGACAAGTACCTCCGTCTGTATGCTGAGTTTGACAATTTCCGCAAGCGAACGATGCGGGAGCGGGCCGATCTCGTGCGCAGCGCGGGCCGGGACCTGACCGAAGCGATGCTGCCGGTCCTCGACGACTTTGAGCGCGCCGCCGCTGCGGAGCAGGAGCCGGAACAGCTCCAGGAGGGCTACCAGCTCATCGGGCAAAAGATGCGGGGCATTCTCGAGGCCCGTGGACTCCAGCGCATGGAGGCCAAGGGGGCGGAATTCGATACGGACCTCCACGAGGCCATCACCCAGATTCCGGCTCCGACCGAGGACCTCAAGGGCAAGGTGGTCGACGTGGTCGAGCCCGGTTACAAACTCCACGACAGCGTGCTGCGGTTCGCCAAGGTGGTCGTCGGCAACTAATCCGGAGCATGTCCAAGCGCGATTTCTACGAGATCCTCGGGGTGGACCGGGGGGCATCCGAGGCCGACATCAAGAAGGCCTACCGGAAGCTGGCCATCAAATACCACCCGGATAAGAATCCCGACGATGCTGAGGCCGAGTCCCGGTTCAAGGAGGCGGCAGAAGCCTACGAGGTTCTGAGCGACCAACAGAAGCGGGCCAAGTACGACCGCTTTGGTCACGCCGGCATGGGCGGTGCCGCTGGAGACGGTGCCGGCATGAACATGGACGACATCTTCAGCCAGTTCGGCGACATCTTCGGCGGCGCCTTTGGAGGGGCCTTCGGTGGTGGCGGTGGGGGTGGACCTCGCCGGATGAAAGGGTCCAATCTGCGCATCAAGGTCCAATTGACCCTGGAGGAGATTGCCGAGGGCGTGATCAAGAAAGTCAAGGTGTTCCGCCTCGTTCAGGCTGAGGGTGTGGAGTACGATTCCTGCCGCCAATGCGGGGGAACGGGCCAAGTCCGTCGGGTCACCAACACCATCCTTGGCCAGATGCAGACGGCCTCAACCTGCCCTACTTGTGGAGGTTTGGGTCGGAGTGTCAAGTCCAAGCCCAAGGATGCGGACGAACACGGCCTGCGCCGCGAGGAGACCGTGGTGGAGATTGACATCCCCGCTGGCGTGGAGGACGGCATGCAGCTCAACCTCCGCGGCAAGGGCAACGCCGCTCCCGCTGGAGGAATGGCCGGGGACCTGCTCGTCCAGATCCGCGAGGTGGACCACGAATTCTTCACGCGCAACAGCCGCAACCTCCACCTCGACCACTATGTCTCCTTCGTCGAGGCGGCCCTGGGCGCCCAAATTGAGATTCCCCTCCTGCAGGGCAAGGCCAAGATTCGGGTTGAGCCCGGCACCCAGAGCGGCAAGATCCTGCGCCTGAAGGGCAAGGGGTTGCCCTCCGTGGACAGCTACGGAAAGGGCGATCTTCTGGTCAACCTCAACGTCTGGACCCCGCAGGAATTGAGTGCCGAAGAGCGGGACATCTTGGAAAAGTGGCGGGAGGCCCCCAATTTCCAACCGGACCCCGACCCGCGCGAGAAGGGCTTCTTCGAGCGGGTGCGGGACATGTTCAGCTGATTCCATGACCCACGCCCTCCGCATCTCGGGACTCCGGAAATCCTTCGGTGAGCAGCAGGTGCTCGATGGTGTCGGGTTTGACGTGCCGAAGGGAGCCATCCTCGGCCTGCTCGGACCCAATGGCGCGGGAAAATCCACACTCATCCGGAGCATCATGGGCATCGTCGAGCCCGATGGCGGAACCATTGAACTGGATGGAACGCCATGGAGCCGCGAAGCGGTCCGGCGCATCGGGTATCTCCCCGAGGAAAGGGGGCTGTACCGTGACATGAAGGTCGGGGAGCAGGCCGTCTATTTCGCCCGGCTCAAGGGCATGGACCGGCCCGAGGCTGTCACCGCGCTCAAGGCGTGGTTTGAGCGGCTCGAGGTCGATGGCTGGTGGGACAAGAAGGTCTCCGACATCTCCAAGGGGATGGCCCAGAAAATCCAGTTCATCTGCACCGTCGTCCACCAGCCCTCCCTGCTGATTCTGGATGAGCCGTTGAGCGGATTCGATCCCATCAATGCGCGCCGCATCGTCGATGTTGTGCGCTCGCTCGCCGAATCGGGCACGACCATCCTGCTCTCGACCCATGACATGCCCAGCGTCGAACGCCTGTGCGACCGCGTGGTGCTGCTCGACCAGGGCAACATCGTCCTCGCCGGCGAGGCAGATGCCCTCCGCGAATCGGGGTGGTCCGGCGAGCAGGAAGTCGTCTTCCGGGGCAATGACATTGCCTTCACCAATGCGCTCGGCACCCTGGCCCACCTCGACGGCATCGAGCCGGACGTGGCCGAGGGCACCCGTCGGGCCGCCATCCGGCTCCGGAATCCCGAGCAGCCCGGGCAGGTGCTCCAGGCCCTCGGTCAGGCGGTCGACATTCTTGAATTCGTCAAGGTGCGCCCCACCATGGAGTCCTTGTTCATCCAAGCGGTCCAGTCCGGGGCCGCCACAACCGAGCCGGCATCATGAAAGGAAGCCTGATCGGAGCGGTCATCGGCCGTGAATGGCGGACACGCGTGTTCAAGCGGAGTTTCCTGTTGGCGACCTTGCTCATGCCGTTCCTCGGGGTGGGGTTCATCGCCCTGACGGTCATGCTGACCGAGGGCACGGAGACCCGGAACCGCGTCCTCGTGGAGGACATGCCGGGCTTGATCACCCGGTTGGATGCGGCCAGTGGCCAATACGTGCCGCGCTGCCCGGGATGCTTTCCCGAGCGAGACCTCCTCGAGTACCGCTTCACACGCGAGGCACCGGCGGACAGCGTCTGGCAGATCGAGGGATACACCGCGCTCGTGGAGTTCGATGAGTCCGTTTTGCAGAACAAGGCCGGCTATCTCGTGTATGAGACCTCGCCGGGGATGCAGGCCAAGCGGCGCATTGAACGGGACCTCAGTCGGGCCATGGAGCACGCCCGTGTGCTCGAGAGCACCGAGCTCGATTGGGAGGCCTATCAGCGGCTCAAATTCGACCTCAACCTCGTGGACCGGGCAGCCTCCGACGCCGGCAACCGCACCGAGGGGGGCGGAGAGGAAATCCGCGGGTTCGTGGGCTTCATGTTCAGCGCTGTCTTGTTTCTCGTCCTCGCCGTCTACGGGGGGCTCATCCTGAGAAGCGTGGTGGAAGAGAAGTCCAACCGGGTGGTGGAGGTGCTCATCGCGGCCGTCCGTCCGGAGGAGCTGCTCTTGGGCAAGGTGGTCGGCATGGGCGCCGTGGCACTGACACAGATTGTGGCCTGGTCGGTCCTGTCGACCCTTGCCTTCACAGGGTTCCAGTTCGCCTTCGACAGCGGCATGGTTCCCGGTGCAGGGGCGGTTGCAGCGGGCGAGGTTCCCGCCGACCTCCTGACCGTGATGGCAGAAAACGAGTTCACCAAGGTCCTGCTCGACATCGACTGGGTCCTCATGGTGATCAGCACCGTGGTCTTCTTTGTGGGAGGATATCTGCTCTACGGAAGTCTCTATGCCGTGGTCGGGTCCACCGTTCAATCCGAACAGGAGGGGCAGGGCATGGTGTTCCCTCTGACTATGCCGCTGATGTTTGCCTACGTCTTCGGCATTCAGGCCATGGAAAATCCCGACATGGCTGCCTTCTCGTGGCTGAGCTGGTTCCCGTTGACCTCGCCAGTCATCATGTTGATCCGGGTGGCGGTCGGCGTCCCGTTCTGGGAGCTGGGGCTTTCCGTTCTTCTGTTGTTCCTCACGGCTCGGCTTGTCTTGTGGGTTGCCGGTCGGGCCTACCGGCACGGTGTGCTGGCGGGCGACTCGGCGTCGGGTTGGGCCCTGTTGCTCCAATGGGTGCGTGGCCATGGACGGTGAGCATCGGCACCGCCTCGCCGTGGTGGATTGCGGCACCAACACCTTCACCCTGCACATCGCTCGGTTGGAGCCCGGGGGGTGGAAACCGGTCTTTCGCCAGAGGCGCTTTGTGCGCCTGGGCCACGACAGCTTCCGGACGGGCCGGTTGTCGCCGCTCCGCATGCGCCGGGGGCTCGATGTGCTGGCCTCCTTTCGAGAGACCGCATTGAACTTTGGGGTGACCCATGTGCGGGCCATTGGATGCAGTGCCCTCCGGGATGCGGCCAATGGGGCCGAATTCGCGGCGGGGGCCGGCGAGAGGGGGTGGGCCATCGAGGTCATCGATGGAGAACGCGAAGCCGATTGGATCCAGCGCGGTGTGGCCGACACGGTTGGTCCGGATGTCCTCGGCGAGGACACCGCCTTGACCCTCGACATCGGGGGCGGGAGTGTGGAGACCGTCCTTTGGGACCGGCAGGCCATCCACGGGCGCTTCAGCCTCGACCTGGGTGTGGCCCGACTCACCGATTGGATCAAGCCTTCGGATCCCCTCAAGGCCAAGGACCTCGATTCCCTCGCGCGCATTGCGGACCAGGCCCTCGCTCCCCTGTTGGCCCTGGCCTCCGATCATCCTCCCCGGGTGCTCGTGGGCACGAGCGGCGCCTTCAACACCTTGGCCGCGCTCGAGTCGCCCGAGGCCAACTGGAATCCCCGGAACATCGCCGATGTGCTGCCCTATCCGACCCTGAGGTCGCGGTGCCGGGCCCTCCGGGCCACGAGCAAGGCGGATCTGGCCACCATTCCCAACCTCCATCCTGACCGCATCCCCTACATGTCCATCGCCTGCGCCCTCATCGAGCACCTGCTCGAGCGGATGCCCTCGGTCACGACGGTGCTGCGGTCGCGGCACACGCTGGCCGAAGGGGTGCTGTCGGAAGCAGCGGAGGTCCTGCCCACCTCGGGGTTGTCCCGGGAATGGGGCGAGTTGACGGACCGTTGAGCCCCCGAGGGCCATGCCCGGATTTTCCCGCATTTTCGCACCATGTCCCACATCCTCATCATCGACGACGAACGGCTCATCCGCCACGCCCTGAAGGACATTCTCGAGTACGAGAAGCACACCGTGGACGAGGCGGAGGACGGAGAGGCGGGCCTGAAGGCCGCCCTGGACGGAAAGCACGACGTGATCTTCTGCGATGTGAAGATGCCGGGGAAGGATGGCATTGAAGTCGTGGAGGCCTTGACGCTCAAGGGGGTGGAGACGCCAGTGGTGATCATGACCGGCCACGGCACCGTGGACCTGGCCGTGCAGGCGCTGAAGGCGGGAGCCTATGATTTCATCGAGAAGCCGCTGGACCTGAACCGCGTGCTCGTCGCTTTGCGCCACGCCACGGACCGGGAGGACCTGAGGAAGGAGACCGTGAAACTGCGCCAGCAGAAGCGCACGGCGGGCGGTCACGAGATGATTGGCCGGAGTGCGGCGCTGGAGGACATCCGCGGCATCATCGCCAAGGTGGCCCCCACCGATGCCCGGGTCATGATCACGGGCCAGAACGGCACGGGAAAGGAGGTTGTGGCGCGCCGCATCCACGCCCAGAGCGAGCGCAGGTCTGGGCCCTTCGTGGAGGTCAATTGCGCGGCCATCCCCGGGGAACTCATCGAATCCGAGCTGTTCGGCCACGAGAAAGGCGCCTTCACCAGTGCGGTCAAGCAGCGCAAAGGCCGCTTCGAGCAGGCCCAGGGGGGCACCCTGTTCCTGGATGAGATCGGGGACATGGCGTTGCCCGCCCAGGCCAAGATGCTGCGGGCTCTTCAGGAGCGCGTGATCCAGCGGGTCGGAGGAGACAAGAACATCCAGGTCGACGTGCGGGTCCTGGCGGCCACCAACAAGGACCTGGCCGAGGAAATCCGGGAAGGCCGGTTCCGGGAGGATTTGTTCCACCGGCTCAACGTGATTCCGATCCACGTGCCCAGCCTGGCCGAACGGAGCGAGGACGTGCCCCTGCTCGTCGAGCATTTCCTGGAGGGGGTGGCAGCCGATCTGGGCGTCAAGCCGCCCCGATTCGCTGAGGCGGCCTTGAAGGCGCTGTCCAAAGCCCCCTGGACGGGCAACATCCGGGAGTTGCGCAACGTCGTGGAGCGGCTCGTCATCCTGTGCGGTGACGAAGTGACGGCGGCCGACGTCAAGCGCCACGTCACCGCGGGTTGAGGCTGAATGAGGCGTCTCCATCAAGGTCAAGTTGTTGATGGGGAGTTGGTTGAAGGCAACCATGTCCACAGTACACCGTCTATGTTGCAAGAGCAACTCCTCTTCGACATGGATATCAATCAACGCGTCGTTCTCATCGTTTTCCTCGGAGCGATTGCCGCTTGTGGCGCCGCCCGGCTCTATGCCAAGGCTGGACAGCCCTTCTGGCATGCCTTGGTCCCTGGCTTGAACATCGTGGCCCTGATGCGGATCGTCGGTCGCCCCGAGACCCACGCCCTGTGGTTGTTGGTGCCGGTGGCCAATCTGTATTTCCTCGCCAAGTGGATGGTGGAGCTCGCACAGAGCTTCGGCAAGCACCATTGGCTCGATCACGTCCTGGTGATCCTGTTCAATGCCTTCTACGTGCTGAACCTCGGCCTCGCCTACAACGAGGAGTACGAGGGCCCGGTCTACGCGAAGGAGACCGAGACGGCCTTCGCCTGATTCTCTTTCTGAACCATCATCCCTCGAAGAGGGCCCGGGCCGCATCGAGCGCAGCGGGGATGCCGTCGGCGTTCTTTCCGCCCGCCGTGGCGAAGAAGGGCTGACCGCCCCCGCCACCTTGGATGTGGCGCCCCCACTCCCGGACGAGTTGTCCGGCATTCCACTCCTTTTCCTGCGCGAGATCCGCGGTGATGAGGCACGTGATGGTCGGTTTGCCTCCCGCCCGACTGCCGAACACCGCATAGAGCGGGGCGGCCTCTGCTTTGAGCTGGAAGGCGATGTCCTTGATTGCGCCCGCGTCGAGCGGAACCTCCGTGACGAGCATGCCCGGGGTGCCGTCGCCGCCCGGCCGCTCGATGTCGGCGAGCAGCTGGCGCTTGATGGCCATGGCCTGCTCCCGTCGGTGCCCCTCCACCTCCTTTTGGAGGGAGGCGACCTTGGCTTGCAAGTCTTCGACGGCCGCCAACAGGTCGGACGGGCCCTTGAGGACCTCGGTGGTGCGGCGCAGCACGTCGCGTTGGGCCACGGTGCCGTCGACGGCGCGTTGGCCGGTTTCGGCCTCAATGCGGCGAATGCCCGCGGCGACCGCACTTTCGGAGGTGATGCGGAACAGGCCGATCTCGCCGGTGGCGCCCACGTGGGTGCCGCCGCAGAGTTCGACGCTCGACCCGAACCCGATCATGCGGACCGTGTCCCCGTATTTCTCTCCGAAGAGCATCATGGCCCCGGCAGCCTTGGCCTCCTCGAGCGGAATGTTGCGCCGCTCATCGAGGGCGCGGTTCTCCCGCACGGCCGCATTGACCCTCTGCTCCACCTCGAGGAGTTCCTCGGGCGTCACCTTTTGAAAGTGGCTGAAATCGAAGCGCAGGGCGGCATCCTTGACGAGGGAGCCCTTCTGCTCGACGTGGGTGCCCAGGATGTCCCGAAGGGCCTCGTGCAGCAGGTGAGTGGCGGTGTGGTTCAACGTGGTGTCCCGTCGCTTGTCGGCGTGGACCCGCGCCGTGAACCGGGTGGACGGATCGGCCGGAAGCCGGTCCGCGATGTGCAGGATGAGTTCGTTTTCCTTCCGGGTCGTCAGGATGAGCAGGCTTCCGTCGGGCCCGATGAGCTCACCGGTGTCCCCGACCTGTCCTCCGCCTTCCGGGTAGAAGGGGGTGAGGTTGAAGACCAATTGGTAGCGGGTCTTGTCCTTGACCTTGACTTCGCGCCACCGCGTGATGCGGACCTCGGCTTCCAGGCGCTCGTAGCCCACGAATTCCTCGATGCGGTCCTCCTCGAGGACGGTCCAGTCCCCGGCCTCCATCTTTCCGGCTGCCCGCGAGCGGTCCTTTTGCCGGGCCAGCGCGGCCTCGAAACCGGCCTGGTCCACCTCGACCCCATTTTCGCCACAGATCAGGGCGGTCAGGTCGATGGGAAAACCATAGGTGTCATACAGTTCGAAGGCGGCGTCCCCGTCGAGCCGGTCGGCGCCGGAAATCGTCTCGTCCAGACGCTGGATGCCCTTGTCGAGGGTGCGAAGGAAGCCCTCTTCCTCTTCCTTCATCACCTTGGCGATGAGGGTCTTTTGGGCGCGGAGCTCGGGGAAGAAGTCGCCCATCTGGTCGGCCATGACGTCCACCAATTCGAAGAGGAAGGGACGATCCAGTCCGAGGAAGCTGTACCCATACCGGATGGCACGCCGCAGGATGCGGCGGATGACATAGCCCGCTCCGGCGTTGGAGGGGAGTTGCCCGTCTGCGATGGAGAAGGCGACGGCACGGACGTGGTCCGCACAGACGCGGAGGGCCACGTTCACTTTGTCGTCTCCCCCGGTGTAGGCCTTGCCGGAAGCCTGGCTCAAATGGCCGATCAGCGGCTGGAAGACGTCCGTGTCGTAATTGCTCTGTTTGCCCTGCAGGACAGCGGCGAGGCGCTCGAAGCCCATGCCGGTGTCGATGTGCCGGGCGGGGAGGGGCTCGAGGGATCCATCGGCCTTGCGCATGAACTGCATGAAGACGAGGTTCCAGATTTCGATGACCTGTGGGTGGTCTTGGTTGACGAGGGCGGCGCCGGGGACGGCGGCCCGCTCCGCCTCGTTTCGGATGTCCACGTGGATTTCCGAGCAGGGGCCGCAGGGGCCGGTTTCGCCCATTTCCCAGAAGTTGTCCTTTTTGTCGGCCTTCAGGATGCGCTCGGCGGGCACATGCTGGGACCAGATGTCCACGGCCTCCTGATCGAGGGGCAGACCGTCCCCGGCGTCCCCCTCGAAGACGGTGATGTAGAGGCGGTCCTTGTCGATGCCGTAGCGGTCCGTGAGGAGCTCCCACGCCCAGTCGATGGCCTCCTGCTTGAAGTAGTCACCGAAGGACCAGTTGCCCAGCATCTCGAACATGGTGTGGTGGTAGGTGTCCACGCCCACCTCCTCGAGGTCGTTGTGCTTGCCGCTGACGCGCAGGCATTTCTGGGTGTCCGCCACCCGGGGAGACTTGGCCGGCCGGTTGCCCAGGAAGACATCCTTGAACGGATTCATGCCCGCGTTGGTGAACATCAGTGTGGGGTCGTCCTTCAGCACCATGGGGGCCGAAGGCACGATGTCGTGGGCCTTCTCGCGGAAGAAATCGAGGAACGTGCGGCGGATCGTGGCGGCGTCCATGGGGTCCTTGTGGTGGCGTTGTTCACACGCCTGTGTTGGTGGTAAACTCTGTGAAAGCCGCGGCGGGCGCGGGTTTCCGGTTGTGAAAGTAGGGACTTTCGCGTACTTTTGCGCCGGATTTTTTCCCCATGAGGAAACACCACATCCGGTTCAACGAGGCCCAGCTCCGCATGGAAGCGGTGCCGTTCACGACCGCGGATTACGTCCGTTGGTTCCTTGCGCGTGCCGTTCTGTTCGCCGCGGTTGCCGTGGGTTCCATCCTCACCTTCGACCAGTATTTCGAGAGCCCCAAGGTCCGCAGCCAGAAGCGCCAGATCGAGTTCCTCGAGTCCCAACTGACCACCATGGAAGGGCAGGTGTCCGACATGACCGGCGCCCTCGAAGAGTTGACAGAGCGAGACGAGGTGATTTACCGGAACATCTTCGGAGCCGAGCCCTATCCGGACCATTTGCGCAACCCTGGCATCGGTGGAGCGGACCGTTACCGCGACTTCCGCGGCCTCGAGCAGAGTGAGCAGGTCATCGCCCTGCGGGAGCAGATGGCCGAGCTGGAGCGTCGGATGGTGGCCCAGGGCGAGAGCTTTGGTCAGTTGGTCGACTTAGCCGGGAGCAAGCAGGAGATGCTGGAGAGCATTCCCGCCATCCAACCCGTCCGGAACAGCGACCTGAAGCGGATGGCGAGCGGATACGGATACCGGATCCACCCCATCTACAAGGTCCGGAAGATGCACTGGGGCATGGACTTCTCGGCCCCGACCGGCACCGAAATCTTCGCCACCGGAAACGGCAAGGTGGTCGAGGTCAAGAAGAAGTACAACGGCTACGGCCACCACATCAAGATCCAGCACGGCTACGGCTACGAGACCCTGTACGCGCACATGTCCAAGATCCTGGTGCGCAAGGGTCAGCGCGTGGAGCGGGGCGAGGTCATCGGCCTCGTGGGCTCCACCGGAACATCGGTGGCGCCGCACCTGCACTACGAAGTGTTCAAGGAGGGCAAGCGGGTGAATCCTGCCCATTATTACTTCAACGACCTCTCGCCGGAGCAGTATGAGCTGCTCCTTGCGGCATCCGAGAACGCCAACCAAAGCTTCGACTGAGGCCCGATTTGGCCCCCGGTTCCACCTTGCGCATCTTGCAAGGCCATGGCCACGAAACGGTATTGGACCATTTCTGAAGTCGCGGAGCAGTTCGACGTGAACGCTTCGCTGCTCCGCTATTGGGAAAAGGAGTTCTCGGCCCTGGACCCCAAGAAGCAGGGGAGTGGCAAGCGCGCCTACACGGCCAAGGACATTGAAATCATTGGCGTTCTGCACGATTTGCTCAAGCGCAAGGGCTACACCATTGACGGGGCCAAGCGTCAGCTCAAGCAGGCCCTCAAGGAGCACCGTCAGCTCGAAGCGCTGCGCCAACGGCTGGAGGCCATCCGGGCCGAGCTCGTCGACATCGCCGACGACGTCGAGCGCAAGGCCTGATCAGAGGGTTCGGTCCTTCATCAGGAAGTCCCGCACGTATTCCTTGACCCCGTCTTCGAGGGCCGTCATCTCCCGGTCGTATCCAATCCCGCGCAGTTTGGACAGGTCGGCTTCGGTGAAATACTGGTAGGTATCCCGGATGTCCTCCGGGGTGTCGATGAAGCCGATGTTCTCGGGCACGTCGAGCGCATGGAAGGTGGCGCGGGTCAGGTCGAGGAAGCTGCGCGCCCGGCCGGAGCCGAGGTTGTAGAGGCCGCTGTCCCGGCGGTGGTGCATCAACCAATGGCAGACGTCCACAACGTCCCGCACGTAGACAAAGTCACGGAGCTGTTCGCCGTCGGCGTAATCTTCTCGGTGGCTGCGGAAGAGCTTCATCGCCCCGGTTTCTCCAATCTGGCGGAAGGCGTGCATCACCACGGAAGCCATCCGGCCCTTGTGGTACTCGCCCGGCCCATAGACGTTGAAGAATTTGAGGCCTGTCCAGAAGTAAGGGGCGCGTCCGGCCTCCGCCTCGGCGAGGGCCCATCGGTCAAAGGCCTGTTTGCTGTCGCCATAGGGGTTGAGGGGTGTGAGGCGGTCGACCACTTCGTGGTCGTCGCTGTACCCGTGTTCGCCGCCGCCATAGGTCGCGGCGCTCGAGGCGTAGACCAACGGCAGGCCAAATCGGACGCAGAGATTCCAGATCTCTTGACTGTAGTTCAGGTTGAGTCGGTCAAACAGGGCGCGGTCCTGCTCGGTGGTGTCGGTCCGGGCGCCGAGATGGAACACGAACTGGACCTGGTTTTCATTGGCCTCGAGCCAGGCCGGAAAGTCTGCCCGGTCGACCCGTTCCACGCAGGTCCGGCCTTCGTGGTTGCGGGCCTTGTCGGGCCGCGCCGCGAAGTCGTCAACGAGCACGAGGTCGTTGAATCCCTCCGCATTGAGTCGCGCGGCCAGCGCACTGCCGATGAACCCGGCGGCCCCCGTGATGGTAATCATGGTACGAAGGTACTTTCGCACTCCGCCCCATGAAATACGTTTACGTCACCCGCCGCGCCCGTTTCAATGCCGCCCACAAGCTGTGGAACGACAACTGGTCCGAGGAGAAAAATCTCGAGGTCTTTGGCAAGTGCGCCAACCCCAACTGGCATGGCCACAACTACGAATTGCATGTGACCCTCAAGGGGGTGCCCTCGGAGGAGACGGGGTATTGCATTGACCTCAAGGATTTGAAGGCCATCATCAAGGAGCATGTCGAGGAGCCCCTTGACCATCGGAACATCAACCTCGATGTCCCTTGGATGAAGGGGGTCCGGTCGTCCACCGAGAACCTGCTCATCGGCATTTGGGAGCAGCTCGAGGGGCCCATCGGCGAGACCGGGTGCACGCTGCACCACATCCGCCTGTACGAGACGGAGAACAACTACGCCGACTACTACGGCGGGGAGTGAATCCGCAGTGGCCCGGCGCCCCGGTGCTACCTTGCGGGCCATGTCGCTCTACAGACGGGAAGACCACTACGACGAGGCCGCCATCGGGGGGATGGCCGACCATTACCGCGCCCTCATCGAGGCCATCGGGGAGGATGCGGACCGAGAAGGTCTGATGAAAACCCCCGAGCGCGCCGCGAAGGCCCTCGCGTTTCTCACCCAAGGCCAAAGCGTCGACCCGGCCGCCATCCTGCGGAGCGCTCTCTTTGAGGAGGAGTGTGAGGAGATGGTGCTCATCCGCGACATCGAGGTCTTCTCCCTCTGCGAACACCACATGTTGCCGTTCCTCGGCAAGGCCCATGTGGCCTATCTGCCGCAGGGCCGCATCACGGGACTGAGCAAGATTCCCCGGGTGGTGGACGTGTTCGCCCGCCGGCTTCAGGTGCAGGAGCGCCTCACCCGCCAGATCCGGGATTGCATCCAAGAGACATTGGATCCGAAGGGTGTTGCCGTCGTGATTGAGGCGAGGCACCTGTGCATGCAGATGCGGGGCGTGGAGAAGCAGCACAGCCTGACCACGACCAGCGCTTTCACTGGGGCATTTCTCAATGATCCCAAAACGCGGAAGGAATTCATCCGCCTCATCGACACGCAGGGCGTCTAATCTGACAGGGATTGCCCATTTTGCACCCATGACACCTCAAGATCCTCCCCGCCTGTTCAACGGCGGAACGCAGCCCACGGACTTCGCCGGCAGCGCCCCCATCGTCACCGACGAGCGCGGCTTCATGAATGCCGTATTTGGCTGGATGGCCACCGGTCTGTCCATCACCGGAGCCGTGGCTTGGTACTTCGCGACCAGCGGGGCCATCATGCTCCTCTTCAGCGAGACGGGCGGCATGAACCTCTTCGGCTGGATGGTCATGCTCGGCCCTCTGGCCTTCATCCTCGCCATGAACTTCGGTCTGCAGCGCATGAGCGCCTCCACATTGACCCTGCTGTTCGTGGCCTTCAGCGCCGTGATGGGCGCTTCACTCAGCAGCATCTTCCTGGTCTACACCGGGTCGAGCATCATGCAGGTGTTCGGCATCACGGCGGGCACCTTCCTGGTCATGGCCATCGTGGGCTATACGACCTCCACGGATTTGAGCCGGCTCGGCAGCCTGCTTTTCATGGCGCTCATCGGCATCCTCATCGCGATGGTGGTGAACTGGTTCCTCGCCTCCTCCGCCCTCGACTACGCCATCTCCGTGGCGGGCGTGCTCATCTTCACGGGCCTCATCGCCTACGATACCCAGAAGCTGAAGCGCATCGCCGCCGGAGTCGAATACGGCAGCGACACCGGACGAAAGCTCGCCCTGCTCGGAGCGACGAGCCTCTACCTCGACTTCATCAACCTGTTTCTCTTTCTGCTGCGCCTCCTGGGTCGCCGGGATTGAGAACGGATGACCCGGACATGAAAAAGGCGGCCTCAATCGGGCCGCCTTTTTCATGTCCGATCGCCTGAATCAGCGGACCATCAGGCGCTGGGACCACACGCCGCGGCCCTCGACTTCAAGGGTGAGCACGTAGGCGCCGGCCA
>PKDZ01000051.1 GCA_002862785.1 Flavobacteriales bacterium | reverse complement strand
CCATGGGATGCTCCCGCCTTGAAGAACCGCCTCTCGTGGAAGGGGCCAACGTCCATCTGCCCGACCGAGGGTGAAGCCGATCATGGTGAAGGCGGCGGCGATCCAGAGGCTGGCATTCTTTTCCTTGCCGGCAAGGTCGTCATCCTTCCGCTGAAACGGACCACCCGACTCTTCGTATCTTCTAAGGAAGACCATGGACAAGCCGTCACTCCGTTCTCCTTATGACACCCTGCTGCTCGAAGGCGGCAGCCTCCGTTGTGCGTTCACGGCGGGCGTGCTGGATGCCTTCGCCGCGGTGGGCCTGTGGGATTTCAAGCGCATCTACGCCGTCTCGGCCGGCGCAATGGCGGCCACCAGCTTTTTGTCCGGTCAGCGGAAGCACTTCATCGACGTGGCCACCAGCGTCGTCGAAGATGGTCAATTCATTCGGTTCTCGTCGGCGCTCTCCGAAGAGGGCATCATGAACCTCGCTCACCTGTTCGACCATGTCCGCCGCCACCACCCCCTCGACTTTGAAGGGGCCAAGAGCGCAGCGCGTGGCCGCGAGGTCCGGTTCGTGACCACCGATGCGGAGTCGGGAGAGCCCCTGTATCTGGACCCGGTGGAGGGCAATTGGCTCCGCATCCTCTGGGCTTCCGCCACCTTGCCCATGGTCACGCGGGGGCGCATTCGGGTAGACGGGCGTTGGATGTTCGACGGCGGCATTTCAGATGCCCTGCCCTTGCAGGCCGCCATGGATGCGGGGGCCAAGCGCCTCCTCGTGGTGCGGACCCGGCCCTCTGGACAGCACATCCAACAAAGTTGGATGGACTTCTTCGCCACCTACTGGTATCGGGAAAATGCGGCCATCGCCGCCCTGTATGAATCAGGACACCACACCTACAATCTGGCCGTGGACCGCATGGCTTCCGGTGGGGAAGACGGCCTCGACATCCTTGAAATCGCGCCGGACGAACCGCTCAAATCGGATGGATACCGGGTGCATGGTGAAAGCCTCTGGGCCGATTACCACCACGGGTTGGCCAAGGGACTCGACGTGGTGGCGGGTTTGCGAACTTGATACACAAAGATGCCAGGGTCAGCGGTTACATTTGTGCGCATTCACAACCAACACCATGCGCAACCTCATCCTCGTGGCGCTTGCCACCCTGTCCGCCAGCCTGCTCACCGCCCAGTGCAATGAGCTCTTCATCTCCGAATACATCGAAGGCTGGTCCAACAACAAAGCCCTGGAGATCTACAATCCGACGGGCAGTGCCATCGACATGACGGACTACCGTCTGGAGCGGTACGCCAACGGCGCCACGGCCGCTGCTGACAACCAGAAGACCGACCTGACCGGCACCATCCAACCCGGTGACGTTCTGGTCTATGTGATCGACAAGCAGGACCCGGATGGTGTTGACTTTGAGACTCCGGTCTGGGACGAACTCGCTGAGCAGGCCGACATCTGGCTGAACCCCGTCTACGAGGAGAACAACACGATGTACTTCAATGGCAACGACGCCATGGTCCTCCGCAAGATCTCCACGAACACCCCGGTCGACATCTTCGGCGTCATCGGTGAGGATCCGGGCACCGCCGGTTGGGATGAAGTCACCCAGAACCAGACGCTCGTGCGCCGTCCCGAAGTGACGGGGGGCGACACCCAGGCCGTGGACGAATTCGACGTGCTCGCCGCATGGGACTCCCTTGGGGCCAATGTCTTCGACAACCTCGGCTTCCACGTCTGCGACTGCGTGACGTCAGTGGAGAACCGCACCGCCAATGCCCTCCGGGCGTTCCCGAATCCGTTCCGCAACCATCTCGACCTGCTGGCTGACCAGCCGATGACCGAGGTGGTGGTCCGCACCCTGTCCGGTACGGAGGCCCTGCGGGTTCCCGCTGAGGGCCGTCGAACCTTCCGCCTCGACCTCGCTGCCCTGCCGACCGGAGCCTACCTCGTGGAGGTCCAGCTCGCCGACGGGCGGATGGAGCGCCGCCAGGCCGTCAAGCACTGACCCGCACCAACCCCGCTTTCATGAAGTCCTTCTTCGCGCTGTTCCTGGCCGTCGTGCTGGGTGCCTTGGGTGCACATGCCCAGAATTGCACGGTCACCGGAACCGTCCGGGACGGCCTCTCCGGCGATCCCCTCGTGGGCGCTTACGTCCGGGCCGGTGACCTCTTCGCCGCCACCGACATCGACGGACGCTATGAAATTGTGTTGCCTTCTGGAAAGCGGGACATCACCTTCTCTTACATCGGATATGCCGCGAAGACGGTGTCCACGACGCTGACGGGCTCCGCCCAGACCGTGAATGCGCGGCTGGAGTCCCTCATCCTCGAGGAGGCCATCGTGGCGGCCGACATCGCCATTGACCGGAAGACCCCGGTCGCTTTCACCAACGTCCTCCCCGCCCAAATCCAGGAGGAATTGGCCGGACGGGACCTACCGCTCATCCTCAACTCCACGCCGGGCGTCTACGCGACCCAGCAGGGTGGTGGTGACGGCGATGCGCGCGTCACCATCCGCGGATTCGACCAGACCAATCTCGCCGTCATGGTGGACGGCGTGCCCATGAACGACATGGAGAATGGCTGGGTGTACTGGAGCAACTGGGCCGGTCTCGACCTCGTCGTGCGCACCACCCAAGTCCAGCGGGGTCTCGGGGCCAGCAAATTGGCCATCCCCTCCGTCGGCGGCACGATCAACATCCTGACCGGGGGCGATGAGTCCGGCAACGGCCGCCTGACCTTCCTGTCCGAGGTGGGCAACTACGGCTACTTCCGGAACAGCCTGTCGGGCGTCTTCGGCAACCGCGAGAAGGGTTTCCTGCATTTCGTGGGATCCTACCGGACCAACCAAGGCTTCGCGGCCGGACTCGAGTCTGAAGCCTACGCCTACTACCTCAAGGGGCGCAAGACCTTGGGCAACCACAACCTGAGCTTCACCACGTTCGGCGCGCCCCAGCGCCACGGCCAACGTTCCTACCAGATGCAGATCCACGAGTTCGACTCCGACCTCGCCATGGAGCTCACCACGCCGGAGGGCCAGGTCCAGCTGCAGGGCATTCTCGACGCGGCCGACGAAGATGACCTCGTGTCCCGCGGGCGAGACTTCAACGAGTTCATCGTCAACTACCAGGAGGTCTACTACGACTACAACGAACAGACCGGTCAGGTGGACACCACCTACGGGCGGACCCGCCGCTACAACGCCCGGCAGAACTATTACTTCAAGCCCATCTTCACGGTGCGCGATGTCTGGGCGCTGAGCGACAAATCGTCCCTGACGACCACCGCCTACGCGAGCTTCGGCACCGGGGGCGGCGAGGCATTGGCCAGCACGCCGGGCACCCGCCTGAGCGACGGGACGCTCAACCTCCAGCCCACGTGGGACAGCCACCAGCTCTTCGAATTCGGCCCCAACGGTCTCAATGTCGACGCCAACGGAGAACGGAAGGGATCCAACTTCATCCGGGTGGCCCACAACGACCACCGGTGGTATGGCGCCCTGTCCAACTTCAACACCCAACTCAACGATGAGCTCAGTTTGAGCGCGGGGGTGGATGTGCGGCACTACACGGGCAGCCACTACCGCACCATTGGCGACATGTTCGGCGCCGACTACTACGATGCGCCGGATGACCGCCGCGACCAGAATGCGGACTTCGACGCGCCCCTGAGGGAGGGCGACCGCTACTTCTACTCCGACGATGGTCAGGTCGCCTGGAGCGGTTCCTACGTCCAACTCGAGTTGGACAAGCCGCTGTACAGCGCCTTTGTGAACCTGTCCGGCGCCCAAAGCTGGTACCGCGGCATCGATTACTTCCGTCCGAAGGTGATCACCTTGGATGGCACCACCTACGAGGTCCGGTCTACCGACGAGTGGCGCGTCATCGGCGACAACGACTGGTCCACAGGCGAGCTGGCCGACGGCACGCTCCTGACCGCCGACAACCCCGGTTTGGAGACCTACACCACCGACTGGGAGCGCCTCACGAGCTACACGGTCAAGGCGGGCGGCAACTACAACCTCAACGAGTGGACGAGCGCCTACACCAACCTTGGCTACCTGAGTCGGGCGCCGCTGTTCAACTCCGTCTTCGACATCAACAACAACCTCATCGAGGGCTACGAGAACCAATACGTGAAGGCTGTCGAGCTCGGTGTGAAGTATGCCAAGGGCCGCTTCGCCTCGAACATCAACGCCTACCGGACCGGCTGGGAAAACAAGGCCATCAACCGCTTCTACAGCGTGTCCAATCTCTGGCAGGACCCCAACTTGAGCGTCTATGCGGACACGGCGACCACCGCTGGACGGGAGACCATTCTTCTGCTGGCCCAGGACGACCGACTTCTGGAGGACGTCGATTGGGGCACGGAGGCCTCCACCCTCATCGAGCAGGCCGACCGGAACCTCGGCTACAACCTGCTCAATGCCGACGCCGTCCACAGCGGGGTCGAGTGGGACTTCGCCTATGACGTCACCAACAAGCTCGACGTCCAAGGGGTCTTCTCCTGGGGCAACTGGCGGTGGACGAGCAACGAGCGCGTCGACCTGATCAACAGCTCCGACAACGGGTTCATCACCCGCACCGACAACGGTGCCGTGGCCGATACGCTGGTGAACCTCAACGGGGTCAAAGTGGGCGACGCCGCCCAGCGTCAGGTCAGCGCCGCCATCAGCTACCGCCCGAAGCGGGGCACTTACTTCTCTGTGAGGAGCACGTGGTTCTGGCAGCACTACGCCAACTTCTCCCCGGGCGACGTGATCACCGAAGGCGAGCCCAAAGACGTCTGGGTCACCCCGGGCTACAACCTGATCAACTTCAACGCGGGCACGACCTTCGACGTGTCCGACGACGCCCTCCTGCGCCTTCGCCTAAGCGTCACCAATGTCTTCGATGAGCTCTTCATCGCGGACGCCCGCAACAACTCCCAATACGCCCCCTACCCCTACGGTCCCGAGGGGGGCAGCGGCATGGCCGAGGTCTTCGTCGGCCCGCCCCGCATGATCCGCGTGAGCGCGGTGCTTGAACTCAAGGGACTCCAGAACCGTCCATGAAATCGACCATGACCCGTTTCCTCCTCTCGGCTTCGGCCTTTCTCTGCGCCTTTTCTCTGTCCGCGCAGGACAACATCCTCGACGTCCGGACCAATTACAACATCGGAGATGTGGTCACCGTGACGGGCGTGGTCACCAGCGACGACAACCTCGGTTCAGTCCGCTACCTGCAGGACGCCACCGCCGGCATCGCCCTCTATCCGGGGGCCGACTGGTCCGATTGGGACGCGGAGCCCGTGATCGGGGATTCGCTGTCCGTGACCGGTGAAATCACCGAGTACAACGGCCTGCTCGAGGTGGGACCCAACTTGACCGCTGTGGTTTTTGAAGGCACGGGGACGGTGCCCGAGCCTCAGGTCATCGGAGCCGCCGACATGGATGAAGCATTGGAAGGCCAATTGGTCCGCATCAACGGCGTCACCTTTCCCCTCGCCGGACAGGAGATCACCGGCAACAACACCTACGACTTCACGGCTGACGGACAGTCTGGCGTCATCTACGTGCGAACGAGCAACAGCCTCGTGGGCGAGACCCTCACCGGATGTGCCGTCGACATGCTCGGCATCGTGTCCCAGTTCTCCTTCGACGGCTTCGGCGGATATCAGCTTTTGCCGCGTGGACCGGTGGACCTCATCCCTGCCGCCGGCATCTGCTACACGTCCCCGGTCGTCCAGTCCGACATGACCACCACCAGCTTCACGCTGAGCTGGACCACGGACCTCGCCTCCGACGGGGTGGTGGAATACGGTTTGACGGAAGCCCTCGGCTCCACGGCCACCGGCGCCAGCGGCACCGCGGACCACAGCATCGACCTGATGGGCCTCGAGGCCGGCCAGATCTATTACGCCCGCGCCATCTCCACCCTGCCCGACGGGGAGAGCGCCGCCTCTCCCATCCGGCCCTACGCCACGGTGTCCGCCTCCTCCGGGGACATCCACGTCTACTTCAATGGCTCTGTGGACGCCACTGCCGCCACCGACGAAGTGGCGATGTCCCTCGGGACCGACCTCAACGACACGGTCGCTGCGTGGATTCTGTCTGCTGAGCACACTTTGGACGTGGCCGCTTACAACCTCAACGACCAGACGCTGATCGCCGCCTTCAATGACGCCGCCGCCAACGGGGTCGAAATCCGCTGGATCTATGAGGGACAGAACGCCAACACGGGCCTGGGTGCCCTGGACGAGGTCATCCCGACCCACCCCCGCACCGACGGAGAGGGCAGCGGCATGCACAACAAATTCATCATCGGTGACGCGGAATACACCGAGTCCGCCTTTGTGTTGACCGGTTCAACCAACCTCACCACGGGTAACCTCGTGCAGGACCTGAACAACGTCATCGTCTTCGAGGACCAGAGCCTGGCCCGGGCCTACACCATCGAGTTCCAGGAAATGTGGGGCTCCGACGGCCCGACGCCGGATGCCGCCAACGCCAAGTTCGGCCCGGACAAGTCGTGGAACACGCCGTCCAACTTCCTCATCGGCGGCAGTGCCGTGGAACTCTACTTCTCCCCATCCGATGGCACCACCAATGCCATCCGGCAGGAGATCGAAGCCGCGGACAGCGAATTCGAGTTTGCCCTGCTCGCCTTCACCCGCGATGACCTTGGGGACGCCATCGCCGACTTGGGGGAAAGCTTCTTTGTGAATCCGGTCGGGGCCATTGAACAGGTCAACACCACCGGCAGCGAGTTCGAAAACCTTCAGAACTCGGGCGTCCAGGTATACGCCCACAATGTGAGCCCGGACCTGCACCACAAGTACGCCATCGTCGACCATGCCAGCCCCGGGTTCGACCCGGTCGTCATCACCGGCTCCCACAACTGGTCCTCCTCTGCGGAGAACGTGAATGATGAGAATACCGTCATCGTGCACGACGCCCGTGTGGCCAACCTCTATCACCAGGAGTTCCGCGGCATGCTCATTGCGCTGGGTGTGATCCAATCCGTTGACGATGCGGAGGCGAAGCCCCAATGCCTGCTCTACCCGAACCCGACGGAAGGCACCTTGAACGTCCAGTGGCTCGATGGTCAACCGACTGGCCCGATGGTCCTCCGTGATCTCTCCGGACGGGTGATCCTCGAAGCCAGGCTCGTCCCCGGAACGACCACCATTTCCACCACCGGTATTGCACCGGGCGTCTACCTCGCCACCTTCGGAACGAGCTCCACGACCACGCGCATCGTGGTGCGATGAGGGCAGTGCGGGCCATCACGCCGTTCGGCATTGCCCTTCTCGCGGCCGCGTGTTCGCCCTCCCCTGCTGAGGAAAGTGGGTCCGGCCAGGGCCCTGACGGGCTGTGTGATGCGCGCACGTTGCCCATCGGCACTCGGTTGCCCGGCCTTACGGCGGGCACCAACGGACCAGCCTTGCTGTTTGCCGAGGAATCCGGGGACACGGCCTCTCTGCGATGGACGGCATGGAATGGTGTGGATTGGGTCGACACCCTCGACGTTCATTCAGGTACGGATCTCCTTCTCAACTGGGCAGACCGCCCCGCAATGGCCTTCGGACCGAACGGTGAGGCCCATGCGCATTGGCTGGAAGTCGACCCCCGTGGCGATTTCACCTATGGCATTCGCACCGTCCACAGCACGGACGGTGGGCGGACATGGTCAAATCCGGATCGACCCCACGGGGACACCGCCGTGGCCGAACACGGATTCGGGCAGTGGATGATTGATCGGCGGGGTACAGTATTCGCTTGGTTGGATGGGCGGCGGTTCGATGGACATCCGAATCCAGCCAAGGCCCCCATGGAAGTGCGGGCCGCCCAATGGAGGGCGGATTCCGGCTGGTCGGAGGAGATTGTGCTGGACACGAGTGCCTGTACGTGCTGCCCCCTCGCTGCGACGCCCACCGCCGATGGACACCTGTTGACGTATCGCGACCGGACGCCCGAGGAGATTCGGGACTTCTCCGGGGTGACCCTGCGGGCTTCGACGGACGGTCCTCCGCAGGTGGTCTCCGAAGCCGCGCCACTCGGACACGACGGATGGCAGATTGCGGGCTGTCCCGTCAATGGGTCGGCGCTGGCCACCGCAGGCGACCTCACACTCGCCCTCTGGTTCACCGGCGCCCAGGACGCGGCGCGCATCCGTTCCGCGTGGCGGAATTCCAATGGGACGTGGAGTGCGGTTACCGACCTCCAACAGGGGCCAGCTATAGGCCGCGTAGCCGCTGCGGCAGACGGCCAGGGCCGCTTTCATGGCATCTGGATGGAGCGCCGGGAAGCCGGTGCCGTCCTGATAGGACAGTGCTGGAGCCCGAAGGGAGAGGCCCTGCTGCCCAGCCCCGACGTATTGACCGGGGTGGACGAGGCTCGGGCCGGAGGCTTCCCTACCGCTGTGGGACTCGACTCCGGTGGCATCCTGTTGGCCTGGACGAGCACAGGGAAGGAAGCCCGCGTGCACACGGCGCGCTGGACCCCTTCCCCGTGACCCAAAGGTTCAGGTTCAATCAAAGGATCATTCGACCATCAGGCGGATGACCTGTTCCTCAGTGCCGTTCGTGGCCCAAATCGGGTAGAGACCGGCCTCCAAATCCGACACGTCGAGGTCCAGTGCGATTGGGTTGAATGGAATCCATTCAACCAAGCCATTATTTCCCATCTCGCTTGTCGGAATCCGACGACAATTCCAGACGACTGATCATTCTCCACTTCCCATCGTAGGCCACTGCCTTTTTTGGGCCGTTTCGTGCATTCTGTTCCCCACTTAATCCGGCCTGAACATTCCTGAGTGCACCCTGTTCCCTTTACTCATTCACACAAAACTCATTTCATGCTGAAGCATACCCTTCTATTGCCCCTCCTCTTCTTGGGGCTTATGACCCAAGCCCAGACCACCGTGGTCGATGTCGTGGTCAACAGCGAGGTCCACACCACCCTCGAGGCTGCCGTCATCGCCGCAGAGCTGGCAGACGACCTCTCCGGTGAGGGACCGTTCACAGTGTTCGCCCCGACCGACGCCGCGTTTGAGGCCCTGCCCGAAGGCACTGTCGACGCCCTGCTGGCCGACCCGACCGGAGACCTCGCCAACATCCTGCTCTACCACGTCCTGGGCGCCGAGGTGCTCAGCTCGGACCTTCAGGCCGAGCAGACCGTGACCATGCTCGATGGCAATGACGCCACCATCATTGTGGCTGACAGCACTGTGACCATCAACGGGACGGCCACTGTCACCGTGGCGGACATCACGACCGACAACGGCGTGGTCCACGTCATCGACGCCGTCATCCTCCCCGGCACCGGTGGTGGAGACGATCCGACCGTCGCAGACATCATCGCCGGAAGCCCAGATCACTTCGTGCTGGCTTCCGTGCTCGACAGCACCGGCTTGGACGAGACCCTGTCCGGCGAGGGCCCTTTCACGGTGTTTGCTCCGACCGATGCGGCTTTTGACGCCCTCGATCCGTTCTTCCTTCTCGACGTCCTGATGGACAACGAGCTTCTCGCCTCCATCCTGACCTACCACGTTGCCGGAGGCACCGTGATGAGCGGTGACCTGTCCGACGGACAGACCATCACCACCGTGAACGGCGCCGATGTGACCATTTCCATCGATGCTGATGGAACGGTCATGGTGAACGGCGTGGCCACCGTCATCCTGGCGGACCTCGAAGGAACCAACGGTGTGGTGCACGTCATCGACGCCGTGCTCACACCGCCGGCCCCGACGCCGTCCACCGTCGTGGACATCATCGTCAACAGTCCGGATCACATCATTCTGGAAACGGCCGTCATTGCGGCCGGCCTGGCCGACGACCTCTCCGGTGAGGGGCCGTTCACGGTATTCGCTCCGACCGACGCCGCCATTGCTGCCCTCCCGGCCGGTGCATTGGACGCCCTGCTCGCCGATCCCACTGGCGCCCTCGCCGAGGTGTTGCTCTACCACGTGGTGGGCGCAGCCGCCCTCAGCACTGACCTGAGCGATGGCCAGATGATCACCACCCTTCAAGGCGGTGATGTCGAAATCAGCATCGACATGGGGGTCATGGTCAACGATGCCAATGTCACCGTCGCCGACCTCGTCGCCGACAATGGTGTGGTGCATGTCATTGACGCCGTCCTCAGCCTGCCGACCGGCGTGGAGGATGTCGACCTCAGCACTCTTTTTAGGTTGTACCCGAACCCGACCACGGACGCCATCCGTTGGAGCGGCGCGCAGATCGAGCGCCTCGAGGTGGTCGACGCCCAGGGCCGCACCCGGATGGCCACGACCAACCCCGGCAACATGGTAGACCTCTCTGCCCTCGAAGCCGGCATGTTCTTCGTCGTCATCGAAGCCGATGGCGAGCGCCTCGTAAAGTCCGTGCTCAAGCACTGATCTCACGCCCCCTATAATTGCAGGCAAGGCCGTCCCTCGGGGCGGCCTTGTTGCATTCTGAAATATCAGAGGATGGATGGAGAAACTGGACTCACTGCACGAGGAACCAGGCGTTGAGCAGCTGCTCGCGGTTGTAGCGCATCGTCATGCCTGTGTCCTGGTCGACAACGTCGAATCCGGCCGCCATGCAGATGCCCTGGCCCGCGGCCGTGTCCCATTCCATGGTGGGCGCGAATCGGGGGTAGCAGTCCGCCTTGCCCTCGGCCACCATACAGAGCTTCAGGGAAGACCCTTTGGAAATGGTGGCCACCTCGCCGTGCTCCTGCTTCAACTCTTCGATGAAGGCCTCGGTCTCGGGCGACAGGTGGGAGCGGCTGGCCACGGCGGTGTAGGGGCGGTCTCCCTTCGGCAGGGGCAGGAGGTCGGCTCCAGCCATCGCGGCCGTGGGGTCAACGGGCTCATCGGCAGGGCAAAGGGCCTTGCGGGCGCCTTCTCCCTCCACGCCGACGTACAGCTCACCGGTGACCGGGACGTAGATGACCCCGAGGACGGGCACGCCGTCGCGGGCGAGCGCGATGTTGACCGTGAATTCGCCATTGCGCTTGATGAACTCCTTGGTTCCGTCAATCGGGTCGACAATCCACAGCTCGGACCAACCAGACCGCTCCTCGTACGGCATGTCCCGCCCCTCTTCGCTGAGGACGGGAATGCCCAGGGGGTTGAGGTAGCGCACGATGACCTCGTGAGAGGCGATGTCGGCGCGGGTCAGTGGCGAATCGTCGCCCTTGACGGTCACATCGAAGTCGCCCCTGTGGTAGATCTCGAGGATGGCCCGGCCCGCTTCGACGGCGGCCCGGATGGCGGTGTCACGCAATGTGTGCATGCCTGCGAAGCTAAAGCCTCCCAGATCCGCCTATCCATTCGATAACCTCAAGGTCATCTGTGCTTTGCACCGTACGGCGATTATCACGCCGTGCACCCATCAAAGAACAAAGGCCAAAGACTGCTCACCCAAGGAGTCAAAGCCTGCGGTGGTTTCATATTGAGCCTGTCTGTGCTGAGCATGGTGCACATGGTGGTCTACAGTCCTGCCTACACCTTCCCCGAAACCGCCCCTTTTTCCGGACCGGTTTGGTACAACCCCTACCAAAAGCTGGATGGGTCGGATTGGCAACTGGGCAACTTTCAGGTCCAATCCGAAGTCTGGGGCGGCATCACCAACGGCCGAAACAACACGCCCCAGCGCATATTCGATGTCTACTCCGAATTGGGTTACGACATCATCACCATTTCGGACTACATGTCCATCAACCGGTTCACCACACCGGACCGACCGCTGATCCGGGTGTATGAGCACGGTTATGGCGCCTTCAAGACGCACCAAGTCTGTCTGGGCTCCGAATCGGTGGTCGCCTTGGACTATCCGTTGCTTCAGTCCCGCCACAACAAACAGCACATCCTCCGCAGACTGTCCAATTCCTCTGGAGCGGTGGCCATTGCCCATCCCAGTTTGCGCAAGGCGTATTCACTGGAGGACATGGCCCTGTTGACGGACTACCATTTGGTCGAGGCAAGTTCCAAATTTCGGATGAGCATGCCCCACTGGGATGCGACCCTCTCAGCCGGCAAGCCTGTTTTCATCCTCTCCAATGACGACGCCCACGACTTGGACAAACCTTGGGAATACGGACGCAACGCGACCATGGTTCACACGGCGTCGCTTCAGGAAGAAGACGTCATTGATGCCCTGGTCACGGGAAAGGCATACGCTTTTCTTCCCGGAACCGGAGAAAATGCGACCCATGAGGAAAAGGTGGCGCACCTTTCCGAGCGTTCAGAATTGCGCAGTTGCAAAATTCATGGCGATTCCCTGTGGATTGAAGCCAGCCTTCCCATTCTCGAGGCGCGCTTCATTGGACAAAATGGCGACACCCTGATCACACAAGCGTGGCAGCAGGGCACCCAGCGCGCAGGTTTTGCCTTGAAACCTGAGCACACTTATGTCCGGGCAGAGATGGAACTCACCAATGGCGATGCGTACATGTTGAACCCCGTCTTCAGAACGGAACATGGCGTGCCTCCTGTTCCTGCTGTGGCTGCGGTCAACCTGCGACTGACCCGGACAATTCGAATCGGTTTTGGTCTGTGCCTGCTCTTTGCTGTGCTTCTCATCGGGAGGAAACGCCGAATTCGTCTGGGCCTTGGCCGCAGAAAAACGGTCATTCACGCCAGCGCATGAGCAGGACTGCCCTCCGATGGCTGCTGCTTGGCTTGATTGTACGTTTGGCCCTGGCTTCGGGTCTCGACCTCGGAAACGACGAGGTCTACTATCGGCTCTACGCCCTGTATCCTGATTGGAGCCATTTCGACCACCCTGCCATGCTGGGTTGGCTGACTGCGCTGATGACCGGCTTCTCGAGCGCACCGACCGACTTGGCACTGAGGGGACTTCCGCTCCTCTGTGGGACGCTCGGCGCTTGGCTCACCTACAAAATTGGGGAATCCGTTGGGGGCGAAAAAGCCGGCGAATTTGCGGTCGCCCTTCACACGGCCAGCCTCTACAGCAGTGTCATCACGGGTACGTTCCTGATGCCCGATGCGCCCCAATCTGTGTTCTGGCTGGCCACCTTGAATCTGGCTGTCCAGCAATTGCCCAAGGGCACCCCCCATTGGGGCGCATGGACGACCATGGGCCTGCTCATTGCAGGGGCCCTGCTGTCCAAATACCACAGTGCCTTTCTGGTTGTGGGCATTTGGGGGTTCTGTGCAGCCCGCGCAAGAAGGCATTTTACAAGGGTCGGCTTCTGGTGGATGAATGCAGTGGGGGCCTTGGGGCTGTTGCCCACCTTGTGGTGGAATCAATCCAATGATTGGATCTCCTTTGCTTTTCACGGTGAACGGGTTCAGCCCACGCACGGTCTCCGTTTTGACTTCGCAGCCCAGGAAATCGCAGGCGAAATCGCCTATCAAAATCCTGTGGTGTGGTGGATGGTTTGGGCCGCCATCATAGCTGTATGTCGCGGACGCTGGAGGAAACAGCCAGAAGCCAGCTTGCTGCTCTTCACCGCCATCCCCCTTCTCACGGTATTCATTGGATTTTCTTTGTTTCGAAGAACGCTGCCCCACTGGACTGGCCCTGCCTACCTGACCCTGCTTCCGTTGGCCGGCACCTTGGCCTCCAGTTGGGGAAAACAAGGGCGACGACTTGTGCGGGCGGCCATTGGCCTGTTTGCTGTCATCGTTGTCGTTGGGTTAGCCCACATTCGAACTGGATTTATCACCCCGTCCGCAGGCTTGGACAACGCTGTAGAGGACGTGACCCTGGACCTGTTTGGATGGGAGCAAGCCGGATCCCTCTGGATGGAATTCATGACAGCGGAAGGCCTGGACCCCGATCGTACCGCGTTGATTTCACCGGGTTGGTTTCCTGCTGCCCACTTGGACCACTACCTCTCTGCACCCTCTGGATGTAAGACATACGCGTTGGGCAACCTGGCAGCGGTCCACAAATTCGCCTGGGTACACAGAGAATGGGGCACGCCCAGCGATTCAGACCGATTCTTCCTGGTGACCGACAGCCGCAATTTCCCGCGCGCCGACGCTTGGCGCGAGGATCATTTTCCGGATATCCTGTGGCGGACCGCTGGGACCATTGACCGAGGGGGAAAGCCGGTCAAAGCGTTGTTTGTCATCGAGGTTCCTTTCTGCCCCAAGACCGACATCACATCGGTACACTAGCCCTTGGCCGTTCGGGTATACAGTCTGCACAGGACATTGGATTCCGCCTGCCAACTCAGGGATTGCGCCGCGCGGGTCAACCCCGTCCCGAACTGGGCTCCATTTTTCTGTCTCATGTTGCGCAAGGCCTTGCGCCACCCTTCCGCCGTGTCGGCCTCCACCACTTGGCCGACATGGAATTCCTCGATCAATGCCCGACAATCTGGCAAGTCATTGGCCAACACCGGCACGCCGGCAAGCAGGTATTCGAACAGCTTGTTGGGCAAGCAATAGAGGTAGGACAGGCACGTCGGCTTGACCGACACCAGACCCACGTCCGCGCTTCGGGTGTGCTCCAAGACATCCTCGTACGCCACGGCGGGGTGGACATGCACGTGGGGCAGCGCCTCCGCAGTGGCATCCACGAGGGACTGGAGTGGGCCGTAGCCCATCAGGACGAGGTGGATGCCGCTGTCCTCCAGGCCCCGCATGGCCGCGAGGGCCGTCTCCAAGCCCCGATTGTGCGTGAAAGCGCCTTGGTAAAGAGCAATGAAGCCGTCTTGCGGAATGCCAAATCGGGTGCGGAAACGATCGGAAGGCTCCCCGTCCGCGGCCGGATTGGGCTCGGGAATGTTGCGCACGAGGTGCACCTCAGGAATGCCATGGCGGGCATACCGTTCGCGGTAGGCGGCGGCAATGGACGGGCTCACCGTGATGACGGCTTCGGCACGGCGGATCATCCGTCGCTCCAACCAGCCCACCATTTTTCGTTCGATGGCCGGCTTGGCGTTGCGCTCCGCCTCGAACTCATGGCAGTCGTAAACCAGCTTGAGCCGAGGGTTCAGCCTCTGGGCGCACCAGCCGAGGACGAAGGCCTCGATGTCGTTGCAATGCCAGGCGTCGACCGTGCGCCAACGCCACACCACCCGCAAGGCGAGCTCGGCCATCTTGAGCACTCCGAAGACCGTTCCCCGTGGCAAGACCGCGGTGGCCACCCGGGTGCGCACGACGTTCCATGCCCCCCGCTTCTCTTCCATCGGCAAGCCTTCCTTGTGCAGGGCCACGACGGTCACGTCATGCCCTTCTCCGGCTAGGCTCTCGGACACCTTGAGCACCCGGTTGTCGCGGGTGAAGTCGTTGAGGACGACGTTGGCGATCCTCATTTTCCGTGGCGCAAGACGGCGGTGATGAGCACCGCGAGGTTCAACACATAGTAGATGCACTTGGCCCAGACGATGCCGATCAGGGCACCCCATTCGCCACCACCAAACCACTCGGGACGGATGGTGCCGAGGTACCATCCGAGGCCCACGGCCAACAAATGCAGCCCATCGAGCCAGGTGATCCAACGGGGCTTGCGCACGCGATGAAACAAGGCACCGAGGCCGGCCGTCATGAAGTTCAAGACGAACCACGGCGTGAGGATGCGGACCACATCCATGGCGCCGAACCACTCTGCTCCGAAGAGCCAGGCCGTCGTGTGGCCCGGGGCGAGCATCACGACCACCCAGACCAAGGCCGAAGCGACGGCAAAGGCCCCCAGTGCCCGCAGGAACAGCGCCCGCAGCGGGGCCCCATCCTCCACTTCGGTGGAGCCTTGGAAGAGAACGGGAGCCGAAGAGGTGGCCAACAGGGAAAGCGGCTGCATGATCATTCGCCGGGCCAGGCCCATCATGCCGAGCAGCACCGGGCCCAACGTGGCCCCGATCAGCAACACATGCAGCCATTGGGCGAGGCGGTTCATCGCACTGCCGGCCAGCACCCAGGTCGGGTAGTCTCGGTGGTCGGCCAACACCGTGTCGTCCTTGACCCGGTGCCACGCCCACGTGTCGCGCACAATGTCCGTGAGGCCGCGGCGCATGGTGGCCCAACGGATACCGATGCCGATGGCTGAGCCCCACACGAGTCCCGTCATCGACAGGGGTCCAGCCAAGGCCAGCTTGACCCCTTCGGACGCCAGTGGGCCTGCGGCTTGGGCCGTGGCCACCTTGCCCGCATCTGCGTTGCGGTGGTGCCAGTACTCCATCAGGCGCGCATGGGCGGCGAAGGCGCAGAACAGCGGCAAGGCATAGGCTACGAACGTCCAATGCTCCAAGCCATACCGCGTGGACACCCAGGAGGCCGACAAGGTGGCGAGAACGAAGACGACGAAGACCGTGATGCCCACAGCGCGTTGGCCGGCCACGAAGAGCACCCGCGCTTCGGACTCCGCCTTCGGCAGCATGAGCGCCTGCTCGTATTTGCCGGTGCCGAGCACAGCCGCGATGCCAGTGACGAGCGCGAACATCTCGAGGTGGGCGAAGGCCTCGGGCGAATACAGCCGGGTCAGGATGAACGCGGCAGCGATCGTCACGAGCTGGCCCGCGAGCGATCCGCCCAGAAGGGTCGCCATCCGCTTCAGCATGACTGGGTCAATTGGCCTGTGCTCCGCACGGCGCCGAAGGTAGCACTCCCTCCAGCTCGGCCCGTCCCCTACCTTCCCGTCATGCACGCCATTTCGCTCACCGAAAAGTTTGGTCTGTTTGAGGATCAATGGACCCCAAAGATCATTGCCCAGCTCAACGGCCAGGACGTCAAGCTCGCCAAGATTCAGGGGGAATTCCTGTGGCACGCCCACGATGAGCAAGACGAGCTGTTCCATGTGATTCAGGGGCGGATGACCATGGAATTCCGCGACCGCAAGGTGGAAGTCAGACCGGGCGAGATCATCGTCGTGCCGAAGGGCGTCGAGCACCGACCCGTCACCGAAGAGGAGGTCTGGATCCTGCTGTTCGAGCCAAAGGACATCCACCACACGGGTGGAGTGGAATCCGAGCGCACCGTCGAACGTTCCGAGCACATCTAGGCGCTCCGGAAGGGCCATCTTTGTGGCCAATTCATGGTGGACACATTGAAAGCCTTCGGGCTCGCCGGCTTCCTTTTCTTCCTGATCAAAGGGTTGATGTGGCTCGTCCTGTTCGGACTGGTGGCGCGGGGCGTGGTGTCCAAGGACAAGGTGGACCGCTTCCGTCAGCGGTTGCGTTTCCGGAAGGGAAAACGCGACTGAACGATCACTTCCGCTTCAAGCGGGGCACGAGGCGGATCGACCCCCCGTCGGGCAGGTCCATGGCCTCGGCTCCTCCATCGAAATGGGACAACACGTCCTCTCCTTTCAGGCCGGGGCGCACATCCAGAATGCACTGCACATCGTCGCACGTCACTTCCGGCCGGCCCTCGGCATCGAGCACGAGGTAGCTGCGGCCCTCCTTCCGGTCGCGGAGGCGCTGGTCGTGGGAAACGGGCGGGGTGTAGACGGCGTCGCGGGTCTGACGCAGCTCATTCAGGGAGCGGCTTTTCATGCTGTGATTTCGTTCGGTTCACCTCAAAGATAAGTCGCAATGACCACGTTTTCAAGTACTTACAAGTGTACTTTGGACACGATTTTAGCCCAAGCGCCTCATTTTCAAAGGGACTTCGGGCCGAGGAGCCCGAGCACGGCAAAGGGCACCATGGCGTCGATCATGTGTGCCCAGAGGACGCCCCACGGAGTAGCCGGAAAGCCCAGAGCAGCAGACCAAGCACAAGGACGGCAACGCCGAGGTTGAACAGGGTGTGCGCCCCTGCGTATTGATTGAGTTTGAACGTGAATCCGGTCGCCGCGAGGGCGAGGCCGATGAGGCAGAAGGATTGGGGAAGTCGGCGCATGGTTCAGGATTGGGCGTGGACGTCGATGAGGGCGGCAATGGTCTTGGCGCGGTCGACAAGGCTGGTCACCTCGTCGCCGGGGGCACCATGGGTCAACGCGACGGCCATCCGGCGGTAGGGCCGCACGGTGGGCTTGCCGAAGACGCGCAGGTCACTGTCGGGTGCAGCGGCAGCTTCGGCCAGACCGGTGATGACCGGGGCAGCGCCGGCGTGAGGTGCAAGCGATTCAGGGGCAAGGACCACCGCACTGGCGCCGGGGCGCTGTTGGACGATGGCCGGCACGGGCAGGCCGAGGACAGCCCGGGCATGCAACTCGAATTCGGTGAAGTTCTGCGTCCCGGCAAGGGTGACCATGCCCGTGTCGTGTGGGCGGGGCGACAGCTCCGAGAAATAGACCGTTCCCGGCTGCCCATCCTTGGGATTCTGAATGAAGAACTCGACGCCCCAAATGCCGTTGCCCCCGAGAGCAGCGGTCACTGCGGCCGCCATGTCCTGGGCCTCCTTCAGCAGCTCCGGCTCCATCACGGCGGGCTGCCAGCTCTCTTGGTAATCGCCGCGCTCCTGGCGGTGTCCGATGGGTGCGCAGAAGAGCGTGTCGCCGCTCGCCTGCGTCAGCGTGAGAAGCGTGATCTCGTAGTCGAAGTCGATGAACGCTTCAACGATGATCTCCGCGAGATCGCCGCGGGAGCCTTCGAGGGCATAGTTCCACGCCGTTTCAATGTCGGCCTCGGTGCGGATGACGCTTTGGCCCTTGCCGGAACTGGACATGAGCGGCTTGACCACGCAAGGCAACCCCACGGCCGCCACCCCGGTCCGCAGTTCCTCCAACGAGGTGGCGTACCGATAGGGGGCGGTCTTCAGGCCCAGCTCCTGAGCAGCGAGGTCCCGGATGGCCCGGCGGTTCATGGTGAAATGGGCCGCCTTGGCGGAAGGCACCACCTGGATGCCTTGCTTCTCGTAGTCGTAGAAGCGCTCGGTCCGGATGGACTCCACCTCGGGAACGATGATGTCGGGCTGGTGCTTGGTCACGATGGCATCCAGCGCATCGCCGTCCAGCATGGAGATGACCTCGAATTCATCCGCCACCTGCATGGCGGGAGCGCCTGGGTAGGCATCCACCGCGATGACGTGCTGGCCGAGCCGCTGGAGGGCGATGACCACCTCCTTGCCGAGCTCGCCGGATCCGAGCAGCATGACCTTTTTGTTCATTAGCGCAAGCTATGTCGCATCCTCCAGCCTCCTCCTCTTCAGGCCTAAGTCCAAGACTCAAACGCCGACCCAAACTTTCGCTCCAATGCCTCGTGATTTTCGACGTAGTCACTCAAAGGCCCTTTGTGCACCTGCTTCAAGGAGATGTCTCCAACAAGAGCATCCTCAAGATCCGGAAGGGAGACATCCTGTCCGAGACAGGAAAGGAACCGGGAGAAAAACGCGACGCGATTCTCGAGGAAGGACTCGTACAACAGGGGCTGAACCATCAATCCCTCCTGCTTCATTCTGTCCACAAACAACCGCTTTGCGTCATGTTTCCGCCTGCACTCATCCACCAATCGTCCGAACCGGTGCAGGTTGACCTCGATCTTGGGGATATCCTTACGGTCCAACTCGCCTGAAGCCAACTTGAACTGGAGATGCCCCTTTTTGCCGGAGCCATCCCCATGGTATTTGGAGAGCGCCCATTTGAAGATGTTCTGACGAACCGCCAGCATGGGGACCACATCGGCTTCCCTCAAAATGCGGACCATCATCTCCATGTAGCGCTGGTTCCGCATGCCCTTGAACAGCTTGTTGACAGGCAGGTCCACCACAGGCCATCCACTGTAGAAGACCCTTGGCGGCTTCCACCGCATCTTCAAGCCAATGCTCTGTCCCTCAGGCAATTCCACCAGCTCTCTGTTGGGCACCTTTTGCGCATACAAGGGGCGCAAAGCCCCTATGTTTCGAGGCTTGGCGTACACGGCGCTCATCAGCTCCCCCAACTCTGTCCTGCGCAGGTCCTGTCCCAACAGAAAGGGCTCAAGAGGTTCCCAACCCTGGTCATTGGTGTGATGGACCACCCGAACCTGCGGGATGCGGTCGGCCCAGCGCATCATCGCCGTCGTCCCCTCCTTCTCCTCGAAAAACAACACGAAATCCTGCATCGAGTCGAAGATACCCTGATTGACGGTGCCGAAGTACCCGATGCTCCCCTTCGGTCGAGCAGATCCCCGCGGTATTTTGGCCCCGTGAGCGGTCAGCCTTCCCTCTACCTGCACATCGGGTTGCCCAAGACGGCCACGACCACCCTGCAGCTCCATGGATTTCGGAATCATCCGGACCTGGACTATGCAGGAACCCACCTGCCCCGTATCCTCAATCGGGACCCTCTGTTCAACCTCCTCTCCGCCTATGTGATGCGGGGCGAGGGACAGGTCATGGACATTCGGAAACGACTCATCGAGCGCGTCGAGTCCTCCTCTTGCCCCTTGATGATCAGCGAAGAGAACTTCATCATCGGCGCCTTCGACGGGTATCCTGCTTCACACCCCTTCTCACAAACCCGGGCCGACAAGCTCTCCCGCTTGTACGACCTCGTGCAAGGAATGGACTTCCTCGTCCTGGTGAGCTTGAGGCCTTTTTCGGCTTCGGTGTTTTCTGCATTCGTTGAATATCAAGAACAGTGGCAGCGGTCGAGTCGGTCCATCCTGGACACGGTCAAAACGGGCGATGCCATGGGCATGTATCGAACAGCAGAATTGAGGAAAGAGCTCGACGCGTTGTGGCCTGACAAGGTGGTCCCCATCGCCTTTGAAGACATCGTCGCCGGCGAGGTCTCCATCCCCGGGTTCAGCTGGCAAGCCGACAAGCCCGTCCCCAACACCCGACAGCACACCAAGACGGAGCGGGGCGTCCTCCGGGAAATTGTGTCGGGCCGCCCTTTCCTGAGACTCGCCAGATCGATTGGAGGGGCATCTCCATCTCTGGCGCGGCGGCTTTGGTCCATTCGGACCTCGCGCACGGTCGAGGTCAAATTCTGGGGAGAAGATCTCCGGGATTCCCTGGCGACGCTAGAACAGGCCAGTGATGCTGCACGTCGATCATGGCTGGAGTCAGCGACTCCGACCGAGCAACAGTAGCCAGTCTCCCAGTGTCAGTCGGCTCAAAGCCCACACTGAACCCAGTTTGTGCCACTTCGTTCGGGACGATGCCTGATCAAGCCGGTCCGCGAGGTCCTGGATTGCCCTATTGACCCACGCCTCTCCGGTCTTCTCGCCGTGTAGCAGGAGTTGAGTTCGCAACGCATCAACATGGGACACCAGATGGGAAAGCGACGGACGGTCCCATCCTTCCGGCAGGGGCACGCCGGCCAGCACATGGTGACAGCCCGCGTCCAATCCGGGCTCGAGGTGCTCCAACCCCTCGGGTAAGAGCGTGGCCAAGGCCTGTCGCCACAGTGCCAGATACCGCACGGACCTACGCTGGGTGTTCTCCTGCGAGGTGTTCTGGCCTTCCATCCGATAGTAGACCTCCACTCCCGGAGAATTGGCCATGCGCACCCCTTTCGCGGCTAGCGTCAGCCACAGAGCATAATCCTCTGCCAGATGGAATCCTTCAGGATAGGGGTTATCCTGCAGCACCTCTCGTCTGGCCACCACCGTCGGATGATGGAGGGAGGGCGACCACAGCAGTCCAGCTACGATGGTATCGTGCTCAGCCGGCTTGGTCCAGACCCTCAGGCCAGATCCGAATACAGCCATGCTCGATCCTGCGATGTCCACTTCCGGATTGGCCTCCATGAACGCCAACTGCCGCTCAATCCGTCGCGAAGACATCCGGTCATCCGCGTCCATCCGGATGATATAGGGAGTCCGAACCGCGGCGACACCGACATTCAATCCGGCCACGATGCCCCGATTCTCCTCGAAACGAATGACCCGATGTGGCCGGTTCAACCCTGCCTGGATCCGCGGCTCGATCGGCTCGGCATTCCCATCATCCACGACGATGACCTCAAACTCCTTGGAGCTTTGGGCATTCAGATCACCCAGCATTTTTTCAAGGTTGTCGTCCGGACGAAAACAAGGAATGACGACAGTGGCTCGCATGGATGCTTCAAACTAACGAATTTGCACCCTGATGACCACATCAGATTGGCTTCGGGAGGTGAGATTGTGGGGGCGGATTGCCGCTCAGCCATTCCGGCCGAGCCCCACGGCAGTCGGTTGGATGGTCGGTTCGGGTCGAAGTGGGACCACTTGGCTGGCCTCCCTGATGAATGCGGACCGAACCATGCGCGAGGTCTTCGAGCCTGTGCACCCGTTGTTCTTTCCAAAGCACCACTCTGGCCTGGACCACCCCTGCCCGGGACCCGGTGATGCGGATTGGCAAAATTGGTTGGGGCATGTGTTCTCCGGCCGACACATCACACGCAGGACGGACAGGGACAACCTCGACCGCAACCCGGCATCCGTTAGAAAATTGCTGGTCAAGGACGTCTTTGCCTCCGGTCTCGTCGGAGCGGTTGACTTTCCCGATGTAGCGAAGGTCCTGGTCATGCGGCATCCGTTGGCGGTGGCGTTGTCAAAACAAGCCCACCGGCACTGGCATTGGACCTGGTCCCCTGGTGCGTTCCTAAAAGATGAAGGTTTGGCGACAGGACTCCTGCTTCCCTGGCGGGAGGCCTTGGAGCGCATCGAACAGGAAGGAACCGAGCTGCAGGGCCTCATCGCCGTCTGGGCGGTGGTCAACCGCATCGCCATGTGCTCCCTGTCCCCATCCGACCTTCCCATCCTGCATTATGAACAGGCCGTTCGAAATCCTTGGAAGGTCCTTTCCCAATTGTCCGACCACCCCTTGTGGTCCCGTCTGATTTCAGCCAACCGGGATGAGGTGCTCGCTCAATCCGGCCATGTGTCCTTTGTGAGCCGGGATTCCTCAACGATTCCGGGTGACCCCTTGCGATGGAAATCCAAAGCGACTCCCGCCATGCACACTGAATCGGATGCCGTGTTGGACGCCTTGGGCATCGGAGAGTGGCATACCGAATCCGGATGGCCCCACGAAGAGGCCATTCAAACGTGGCGGGCCGCCCAACGCCCTCCTCTCCAGTAATCTCGAAGCAGAGGCAGCCCTTTCGGCCCGATTCCTCCCTGCCTCAGGCGCTTCAAAGCGAAGCTCAAGAGCAGGCCGACCCACACCACGGGCCCAAACACCCGGCGGTGCACAGCTCCCTGCGTGTACGACCCTTTGGAATGGACCTCCTGTCCAGAACTGTCGTCGGGATGAATCCTCGGTGCCCAATCCACCGGAAGAATCACCCCACCCGCCCGCAGGATGCCGTGAAGCAGGATGGCTTCCTCGCCTCCGTTGGTGGAGGTCGAACCCAATCCGAATCGCTCGTCGAACCTCAGGTTCCAACGCTGTATCGCCCGTCGGTTCACGACCAGCTCCATGCTGTTTATTTTCTGGATTAACAAGCCATTGGCGAGACCATCGCCCATGAGCGGTGCGCGACCGGAGGCATATGCTCTCCACGGTGTCGAGGCGTCTTTCTTGAGCCGGGTCGCCAAGGCACCGACTGAGGTGACAGGGGTGGCAAAAGGCCAAGTGGACAGACACTGTTTGAGACCCTCTGCTTCTTTGAGGTCGAGAGTCACATCATCGTCACAGAGCAGCAGCCAATCCACATCGAGTGTGTCCAGTGCTAGGTTTCGCGAGACACATAGCCCGCGGCCTTCAGAATCCTCGATGATCACATGGACCCCGAATTGAGTCTCAAACCCTGTCTGGAGTCGACCATCTTCTCGATCGTACTGGTTGACGATGAGCGTTGGCCAGGCCAATTCTTCGATCTGCTGTAGCAACGAATCATTCTGAAGAACAGCGCCATTCATGGTACTCACCGCAATCCCTATCGCGTTCCTTGGACGGTCCCCGAGTTCCTTCATCGGATGTCAAATTACGCCCCAAGTGCCCGGGCTTCCTGCATCCTCAATCGGAGATGTCTCCTAAAACATGGAGGGTGCGCTGCGGGAAGGGAATCTCCACACCGTGGGTGCGGAACTGCGCATCGATGGCCGTTCGGATGCGGCTCTGGATGGCCATGCGGTCCCACGGATCTCGGTGCCACCCCATCACGCTGAAGTCGAGCGAAGAGTCGCCGAAGTCCTGGAAGAACACGGTCGGTTCGGGCGTCTTGAGAATCTCGGGCTGTTCCGCCATCGCCTCGAGCAGGAGCCGTTCGACCAGGGCCACGTCACTCCCGTAGGCCACGCCCACATCGACCTGCATGCGAATGGCCTTGGCGCCCTGGCTCATGTTGACGACGGCGTCGCCGGCCACCTTCGCGTTGGGCAGGACGACAAGTTCCCCGTCCACGGTCACCACTCGGGTGGACCGCAAGTCGATGCGCTCGACGCGCACCAGTTGGCCGTCCACCTCCAGAACATTGCCTACGGCGACCCCGCCCTCGAAGAGCAGAACGAACCCGCAGATCACGTCATTGAAGAAGCCCTGCAGCCCGATGCCAACACCGACCAGCAAGGCGGCCGAGCCGGCCCAGACTGCGGTGAGATTGAGGCCGAGCACCGACAGGACGGTCAGGGTGGCGAACGTCCACACGACAGACGAAACCATGCGGTGGACGATAAAACGCTTGCCCTCATCGAGCGTGGAGAACCGCTCAGCACGGCGGAGTGCGCGGCGGAGCAAGGCCAAGATGAGCCGGGCCAGGAACACGACGCCCACGACCTCAACGAGGTCCAAGACGGTGAAGGCGTGGTGCCCGATGTGGAAGGAGGTGGTCAGCAGTTCGTTCACCAACCAAAGGACGACTCCCGGGAGCGCATCAACAACATGGTGATCCTGTGAATCCCGGGTGATTTGTTGGTAACGGAGGTCAGATGATTCCGACGCATGAGACAAAGGATGGAACTTCACTTCACACAAACCCAATACCATGATCAGAATTCTGCAATTCGCTGCCGCTCTTCTCATCGCGGCTTCCTTCACCGCCGACTGCCAAGCGCAGGAGGACGACGCAAAAGAGACCGCCACCTACGGCGTGAGCGTGGGCTTGAGCCCGTTCGGCCCCTCGCTCGGCTTCTCCCACAACCTGTCCGAAAAGACCACGGTCCAAGTGAGCCTCGGCGGTTTTTCCGGAGACAACCCCGTCGACCAGGAAATCGGAGGTGCCACCTTCGCCGGTACCGGAGAGACCAACTGGATGGGCATCTTCCTCAATCACCGCCCGTTCGAAGACTACGATTGGATTCGCTTCAATGTGGGCATTGGCATCGGCGGCATCGAAGGCACGTTGACCGACGTCAATGATGCCAACCACACCTACGACTTCCGCTACGGAGACAACCCCGTGGGATACGTTGGCATTGGATTCGGTTCCCGTCCTGTGGAGGGCGTGACCGTCGGCTTTGACATTGGTGGCCTGCACACCTCTGGTGCCGTCATCACTTCCACCGGCAGCACCACGAATGCCACCGTTATGGATGAGATCCCGAACACGTTTGGATACGGCCGCGTGTTGCCCAACCTGCAGCTCTCCGTCGGCTACGGATTCTGACGGCTCCTCCTTTCCAACTGAACCAGGTGCGCCCCGGAAATCCGGGGCGCACTTTTTTGTTGGAGCCGGAACCAATGGCGATTTGGGTGTTTACCCAAAACCGGGCTACTTTGCGGAACTTGGGTGTTTACCCAAAATCTCAATGCCTTGATTTTGAAAGACCTCAAATACCTCTTTGCCTACACGGTGCCCCTGTCGGTCTTCCTGTCCTTCGCCTCCCACGGTCTCTGGACGTACACCACCGTGTTTTATGCCTTCTTGGTCATCCCCCTCCTCGACGTGATCACAGGGGAGACCACGGACAACCTGGAGGACGACGACGCCTCGTACAAGAAGACCAAGTGGATTTTCGATGCGATGCTCTACCTCAACGTCCCCATCGTCTTCGGCATCCTCGCGTTCGGTTTGCTTCAGGTGCAAGCGGGAAGCTATGAGCGCTATGAAATGATTGGGCTCGCCTTGTCCGGCGGCATCCTGCTCGCGACCAATGGCATCAACGTCGCCCACGAACTTGGCCACCGGAAGCCGCTGGCGGAGCGCCTCATGAGCAAACTGCTCTACATGCCCTGCCTGTACATGCACTTCTTCATCGAGCACAACTATGGGCACCATTTGCGCGTCGCTACGCCGGAGGATGGAGCCACAGCCCGTTACAACCAGACCGTCTACGGCTTCTGGTTCACGTCTGTCACGCGGCAGTATGTCAGCGCCTGGCGCATCCAGCTCGACCTGCTCAAACGGCAAGGTTTGTCCTTCTTCTCGGTGAAGAACGACATGCTGTGGTACCACTTCATCCAGCCGGCCTACCTCTCTGGCGTGTACCTCTTGTTCGGCCTGTCAGGCCTGCTCTTTGCCTTGACGGTGGGGGTGATCGCCTTCCTCTTCCTCGAGTGCATCAACTACATCGAGCACTACGGACTGCGCCGGTTCAAGACGGCTTCCGGCCGCTACGAAATCGTCCGCCCGCACCACTCGTGGAATTCCAACTTCAACATTGGCCGCATCACGCTGTACGAACTGACCCGGCACAGTGACCACCATTACAAGTCCACCAAGAAGTACCAGGTGTTGGACAGCCACGAGGAGAGCCCGACGTTGCCCCTCGGCTATCCGGCCTCCATCCTGCTCAGCTTGGCTCCCCCCCTGTGGTTCCGGGTGATGAACCCGCGCGTTCCGGAGGAGATGAAGACCCGCCTCGCCCATGACTGACGCCGCCTCCGGACTGCTGACGGCCGCCACCCTTAACCGGTTCACGACCAAGACGCGCGACCGGCTGCTCGAGACCAGCCTCGTCCTCTTCAACGAGCGCGGATTCGGAGCGGTGACCACGGCGTCCATTGCCGAGCGGGCCGGCGTGCTCGAGGGATCCCTCTGGTACCACTTCCGGACCAAGAAGGACATCCTGACCGCCCACATCGAGCTCCTGCAGCAGGTGTTCGACGGCACCAATCTGGACGCGGACTCCACCGACGCAGAGACCATCATTGCGGGCATCTTCGCCTCCTATGACGTGATCTGGGACTTCCGCTACATCCTCCGCGACGACTTCGGAGCCGTGCTCGATGCCGATGAACCGGCCCTGCAGACCACCCGGCTCATCAACGACTTCCTCGACACCTGGACGGAAGGCCGCATTCGCCACGCCGGAGAGAACGGCCTGCTCGAGATGGGGCCGGCAGAAATGGAGGACTTGTCCGAAATCATCCTGGTCATTGGTCGCTACTGGTTGGACTTCTCCGCCAAGAAGTATCCCAACACCGACAACCTCGAACTCCGCCACAAGGGCCTCCAGCACATCTTCAAAGTCCTCAGTCCCTACTTGACCGGTGAAGCGAAGGAGCTAATTTCCGTTCGCCTTCAGCCATGATGTTCAAATTGTTTCACTAGTGCAGTTCTAACCTCCCTTGTCGTCGTTGTTTGAGACCCGACAAACCAAGGAACTGAAGCAGCAAGTCGTAAATCCTCCGGACCTGTTGAGGCCAGATTGCGACACACGGATCATCACATTCTCCGTCAATTTCTTTCGTGCAGAAGACGCTTTCGGCAACCAATCAGGCTTCCTCCTGCCTGGCGAGAAGGGCATACTTGCTGCGAGCCGCAGCTTTGCTGCAACATCATTGACAGTCCTGCCCAAAGGACCCTAAGAGGAGGAGGAGATCTCCCACTGCGGTGGCCCCATCTCCGTCAATGTCCGTATCACAACCTCCACCGCTGTCATCAAACTGACACGAGCCATCATCGACGTTAGCCAAAATATTATAGTTGGATGCCTCTTCATATAGACAGCCTGGCGCCAGCAAAATCAGACAACTTCCATCATCAGTGGTCGCATATGGGTCGAATTCCAAATAAAATGGATTGGTGCAACCAGAGACAAGGCATGAGGTCCCATCCCCGCCGCATACGCCGCAATCGTCAATCTCTTCGACACAATCACCATCACAGTCGACCACAGGACTCAAGGAGAAACTCAACCAATACACCTCCGAGGGTTGTGTCTCAACATCCAAGTCAAACGGTCCACGCAGGCGAAATTTGTCAATTGACCCTGCCCAATCGGGATTGCCCAACAAGTCAACTTCGTACGATTGAGGCTCTGCCATGTTTGTATCCACAGGTATGGGCTGGGCGCCCAATAAATTTCCAAGGCTATCGTACCAGCGCAATTGGAAACCGCCAGACACATTGGTGGGGTTTTGAAGAACCGTTGTAAAATGACCAAAAGCCGACGCATCGACCTCCAATCCAGTGGGACTTTGCATCTCCGCAACCGCGGCAGCACCGGTGACCGTCATGGTCATGAAATCCGGCCCCTGGTCAAGAACCACGCCACCTGCACCTATCCAGCCGGCCTTAGTTCCCTGCCATTCATATGTCATCTGGGCGTTGGCTCCTAGATATGTACACGACCCATCGTCCTCACAGGCACCTGCATCATAGTTACATGCAAACTCGTCAGTGCACCCGACAACAGAACAGGGATCAACCGCATCACAAATCCCATCCTCATCCAGGTCATTTGCACACTCCCCTTCACAGTTCAAAATTTCGTTCATCACAAGTGAAGTCCACAAAATGTCCACTGGCTGAGACGCTGTATCCAGAGCAAACGGCCCGCGCAATCTGAACTTGTCTATGCTCCCAGACCAATCATCCTCAGAAGTCAAATCGAGGGTGTAGGTTTCGAATTCCGTCATCCCGGTATCCACGGGAATCGATTTGGTGCCAATCAGCGTGTTCGAATTGTCGTACCAACGCAATTGAAAACCACCTGTGACATTTGTGGGATTGGATAGAGTAATCGTTGCGGATCCAAAGGCAGAAGCGTCCAATCCCAGACCGGTGGGACTTTGCATTTCAGCCACATTGCTAGCCCCAGTCACCGTCATTGTCATGAAATCGGCACCTTCTGTAAGGACCACGCCACCTGCTCCAATCCATCCTGCTTTGGTTCCCTGCCACACATAATCTGTGGGCTGGAGTGCCCCGACGTAATTACAACTTTCATCCGCCACTGTAGCCGACGGATTGTAATTACATGCTTCTCCATCCATGCAACCTTCTATGGCTTGGGCCACATCATTCAGTGTCAAACTCAGCCAGTCTACATCGCCAAGGGCATCCCCACCACCGGCAGGTCCCCTTAACCGAAACTTCGAAATTTCACTGCCTGCCCATCCTGCAACCTCCGTCAACGAAACAGTATATGTCGCAGCCTCACTCATTTCAGTACCCACCGGAATCAAGGCCTGCCCGACAAAGGCATTGGAGGCATCAAACCATTTGAGCAGAAACGAACCGACAGCCGTGTGGTTGCGGAGCGAAACAGTGAAGCTATCATAATCGTCACCCATTAAGCCCAATCCGGTGGGACTTTGGATGTGCGGCTGATTGCCCGTCACAGTCATAGTGAGAAAATCCGGATTGGAGGACACGGTGCACCCTCCAGCTCCTGTCCACCCGTCAGCAGTCCCTTGCCAATTCCAAGTATCCTGGGCAGAGGCTGTATAGGTCGTCATGCAAACGAAGGCAAGAAAATAGACTAGTCGATTAAACATGGGCTCTTTGGTTATCATCAAGACGCAACGATTTGGGTTTCACTGTAATGTAATGATTTTAGACCTTCAGAGTTGACATACAGCGCGAAATGTTCATGACAAATTCTTCAGCGTATGGGAGGCTGAAACTAAGCAGCCCATCCATCAGGGTCTTTTTGCTAGTCGACGCAGGGAGTCCAATTCCAATGACAAGGACAGCATGACCTGCCTGTATTCTGGCTCAGAAACAACGTTGTTATTTTCATTTGGATCTATTTCCAAATCAAACAACATTTCCCCAACTGCTTTACCAGTTTTCCTGCTTCGAAACTCTGTATAGCTATACATCGCTGTGGTCACAGTCTCTCCCCCATGGAACTTAGAAAACGTGGAACGAGGCATTGAATCACCTCGCAAGCCGAGTACAGCACTCAAGTCTGTCCCTTCAAGATGCACTGGCTTTTCCAAACCAGCAATGGAACACAACGTGGGATACAAATCGGTCAATTCAGCCATGGAAGAAACCCGGAATTCTTCAGTTTGTCCTGGCAACCGAAGAAGTAAAGGAACCCTCAATGACGTTTGAAAATTGCAATGCTTCGCCCAAAGATTGTGTTCCCCCAATTGCCAGCCATGGTCACCCCAAATCACAACAGCCGTATTCTCCTCGAGTCCTAATTCCTCCAGTTTTTCCAGCAACCGACCCAACAAGTGGTCCACATAACTCACGCAAGCAAAGTAGCCATGACGAAGCACCCGTTGGGTGGAGTCTGGCACCCCCACGTTCACATCATCAGGAATATCTTTGTATTTCCTTAATTCACCATACGAATGCAGAGCCGCCTCTGGAACGTTATTAGGAGCATACCGATTCTCAGCAAGGCCAATTGAATCAGGATTGTGCAAATCCCAAAACTGCCCGGGCGCACAAAACGGCAAATGAGGCTTGAAGAAGCCAACCCCCAAAAAAAATGGTTGGCCACCCTGAGACAAGCGCTCCAAATCTGCCAGACTCTTCTCCAAAGTCAATTCATCACCATAAACAGCATTGGGGTTACCGTACTCGACAGCCGGCCCTTGGCCACCCCCCTCAACCAATGCAAGATTCTCCGGGTTCTGATAATCCCGGAAATCCCGCTCAGGCCGCCAAGCTTTTTCACTCCATGCCCCCATGGAATCTTTGTTTTTATGTAGAATCTTGCCATTGGACACAGTAACATAACCGTGTTTTTTGAACCACGCTGCTATGATGGGAACACCTGGAGCATCCTCATCTGCGCGCGAAGCAAACGTTCGGAATCGATCATCATTGGGACGCAGGCCGGTCATCAGAGAGGCGCGCGAGGCACCGCAAACGGGCACAGCACACACTGCGCGGTCAAACACATGCGCTTTGTTTGCAAATGCATCCAAATTCGGCGTGATCGCAAGACGACTTCCATAGCATCCCAATTCAGGTCGCAAATCGTCAATGGCAATAAATAAGACATTTACCCCCTCCCCCACTGATCGAACTTGGTCTGGAGCCCAATCGCAAAATGATGACAGCCCAATACATATTGCTCCCAGCCCCAGTGTCCATTTTTTCCTCATCTTAGTTTCTTATTTTTCCGCTGCCTTTAACGGGGGATTTATACGTTTCATAGGACTGTGCGGCCACCTTCAGATACGTTACTTGACCATAATGTAGCTGGCGCTAAAAGGAGGAGACTCCAAAATAATCTTATTTGACTCGAGCCCCCATGAATTTGCGGGGACCTTCCAATATTTATTGGGCCCACCAGCAGCATACACTCCGGTCCTTTCATTAATAAAAGTCTTCCGCGATAGAGGGTCATCATTGTGCACGAGGTATTGAAAGGCCTGACTCAATCCACTCATATTCTGCAATTCAACTTGGACGACGTGATGACGCGCACTTCCATTCAAGACAACCAACCCAGCCTCACCCGATGAAAAACTAGAAGCGTGAACCCTGACCTCTTTGTCATCTGTGGGCGCATCATAGTACGTGTCGCCAAAACATTTGTCATAGAGGTAATAATGGTAGAAAGACGGATGCGGTGTCAATTCTGGCACATCTTGCTCCTTGGGTGAGGCAAACACACCGTGATCCTCTCCGTCCGCATAGCCATTGGATATGTCCCACAACATGGCTGAACCGTATCCTTGACGGATGAATTCCCCCAGTGCATGGGAAACAAATAAACCTGCTGCGTGGGACACGTTGGTCGCTCCGTTTTGCTCACTGATGGTGGCGCGACTTCGAGTATTGAATTCCGTCAATGCCACAGGTAAAGTATTGGCCTGCATTCCAGGGATGCTTTCCATAGTTTGGTTGACTACTTGGATATGCGAGTATGCAGTATCCACGGATGCGAACATCTCTTCCGGTGACAACACGGCCTTAAAGTCCGTGAAGTAGTCATGCAAAATGATGTAATCCGCAAGGTCTGCAACTTCCGGTAAGACCTGCTCATTCCAGTGCTTTTGAACCGGGTTGTTCGACCTTGGCTTTTGGTAGCCTACCACACCCACCTTGATGGATGGATCCACAGCCTTCATCGCTTCGATGAAGATTCGACAATGCTCCCCATATTTCTTCGGGCTGATTGTTCCGCGACCGGTCACCTCGTATCCAGCCTGCCAAGGCCCCCAGTTCTCGTTTCCGATCTCCCAAAACCGGATGTCCAGCTTATTCTCAATGTTCGCGTTACGGACCCACGCTGCAGCGTATTCTGCTGCCAATCTCACACGAGCCTCCTCTTCCTCCTCCTGTCCATAAAGGGCATATGAATAATTGACACACACCGATCCGGTTGCACCAGTGGCCAGAATCAGCTCGTAAAAATGCATTGGACTGAACTTGAAATTACCCTGATATCCCAATTTGGGCGGAGTGAACCTGCCATTGTTTTTCCAAATGGTATCAGGAACGCCCGGCGGACATTCCGCTACAGAAGCCGCATCCCAAAAAAAATCGTTAGACGCATTCCCACCTGGGTAGCGTATCACCGAAAGCCCCATGTCTCGCAGAGGCACCACAAAATCATCCTTGTCAACATTGGCGCGGTTCACCCAAATCCCCAAGTTGTTACCAAAAATGTACTTACTGATTTTGGTCAAAGGGAGATTGAAGTCGACGACGGCATGGACATCGGCAAAGCCCTCAGGGGCATCCACAGAATGAACCTGTCGCGGCAACTTGGCCTGCTTGGGCTCCCAATCTTCTAGGAACCAGCCTGGATCTCCTTGAAGAGGTGGACGCTGGGCATACATAGTCGACGCTCCCCATAACCCGAGAATCAAACAAACCAGACCCGTCTTTCCTCCGAGGAACGGTCTCAAAAACACAACTGACCAAATTGGGACAATAAAGTGAGCACATCAGAAACACCGATAATGCCATCTCCATTGACGTCTTCTAAACAATTATTATCTATCTCCAAAATGCAAGATTCGTCGTCCACATTGGCAGCCGGATCAAAGTTGGAAGATTGGCTGTATGTACACCCCAAAACTCTCGGTGTTTGGCATGCTCCATTATCAGCCACAGCAAAAGGGTCAAATTCAAGGAAATTCGGGTCCATACACCCTTCTGTACTACAATACCCTGGCTCCGCGATCAACAACTCATAATGCATGGGAACTGCGATACCAGTTTCTGAGTCTAGCGCATAGGTTGAAATTGCAGTCGAAGTAGTGTACAAATGGTCCTCGATGATGTAGGGGCTGCACGTAATTATTGTTTCGGACTGGGCTGAGGATGCCCTCGAGAAGGCCAAAATGGAATAAGGCGGAACGGTGAACACCACCGCCTCGGTCTCAAGGACACCTCTTCCTAACATTTGCTCAGGCGCCACAGGCCCCCCCTCAACAAAAGGCGAACTCACGCCGTTCAACGCCACCAGCTTGGACGTTTCGTGCTCAGCACTCAGAACATCCCAATGCACAAATGGAAACGCATTGGACGGAGAGTCCCAAGTGAATGTATGGGTTTGGGAATCAGTGTTGATCAGAATGCCCCCTTTGGCGCCATTCGCGTGTGTAGTTTCTACAGCATATGCACCCGTCACGTTCGTTGCCATGGTCACGAGGGACTCCCCCAAATAGCGCTGCAACAACCAAAGCGCAAAATACGCCGGTCGCGGTGTCCCATCGGGGAGGTTCGGACTGTTTCTGGCCAACAAGCCGTGGCTGCCACCATTCGCTGCAACCCCACTCTGAAGGTTCCAAATCATAGACAGGTCAAATCCTTCTTGAATTTGAGCAAGCAACACGCGGGCAATAAACAGCGCGTTGGCCATGGCCACCTCCCGATGTCCTGTGTTTGAATTGTATTCAGTAAAAGCCAAGGCAAAATGATCCGGTGATTTGCCCGTGTACTGCGATACCATGGCCCTGACAGATGCCGCATCCTCTGAAACCTCCGAGACACTCGCCATCATTTCGGCGTAGGAAATATTGTTTTCATTGGGACTCCATGCGAAATAGTCATGCACGATGAGAAAATCGGCATCATTTTGAACTTCCGGCAATACTTGGGCTGTCCAATTGTCGTAATCTTCATCCAATGGGTAGAGGACTGCACCAAGGTGAATGGTAGGGTCTGCAGCCTTCATGGAGTCAGCAAAAACGCGAAAAATCTCCCCGTACATCGTCCCCGTGATCTGCTCCCCCTCGACCATATATCCAGCCTGCCATGACCCGTAATTCTCATTCCCAATCTCCCAATACCGAACGTTCCTGTCCAATGTCTGATTGACATAACGCACCCAATTAGCCGCATATCCAGCCGCCTGTTCCACCCTGTCCTCTCCTGGACCATAGCGCGCAAAAGAGAAATTCACCACCAATACCGGTTCAGCTCCAGTTGAATCACAAATCTGGAACAGCTCATCCATGCCCATATTGTAAGCATCTGGATCAATCAAACTCTCCACCGTTATGACATCGTCTTGGAGAATGGCTGCTGGTAGGTTGCCGTCCCAGAAGTATTGATTGCTGCCATTGCCTCCAGGAAATCGAACAAAAGCTGGACCAATGGCCTTGCTTCTCGCCACAATTGCGGTATCCGTAGCAGAGGCGTCTCCTATAAAATGAGGGTGGGTATATCCAAAATGACTCCTTTTAACAGGGGAAGATGACCCTTCTACTTCAAGAACGGACTCCGATGGGCTTCCATCGTTTGGGCTGGCCCAAATCATGGCGTGAGGCGCCGTAAATTGTCTGGTATTCGAAACAGGGAAAATATCATCTCCCTGTCCAAAAGCTCCTAAAGCCATCCAAACAACACCGTAAAATAGGATTGCTTGCTTCATTTGTGTCGGTGGAGATTGGACTCAGTCATCCGAAACATGAATCGTTTTAGTCACTCGATTACCGTCGACAGCCAACAATGACAGGAAGTACAGCCCCGAAGGAAGAGATTGGACATCCAATGCTGAGCGTCCAGTGAGCAGCATGGTTCTCACCACCTGACCTGAATTGGAATGCAAGCAACCCATGACCGTCCCCCAATTAGCTGGTACAGTCACGTTGAGCTTCCCCCGCACAGGATTTGGATAACAAGCCACACCCATCAGCGCACCTTCCTGAATGCTTTGAGGCTCATTGGAACAGGCGTAATCCAAGGGCTGGAAATTTGCTGCATCCAAATAATAAGTACCTACATCCAAAAATTGGATTTTCGCCACCCTGATTCCCTCGTATATAGTCGAGTCAGCAGTAAACTGCCAGCAATATTCTGTCCAGTCTGCTTCCGTGACAAATGAACCATTGTACAAGGCTTGAAATGGACTGTCAGCATAAGCAGTCGAAACGTTGAAGGCCAAGCCTGGCTGGCTGCCTTTCACCCAAATACTTACAGCATATGTCGAATCTTCAACCGCGCTGGACCTGCAGCTGGACAACTGGACAGAGGAAGGAGTTGCACCGGGAATTGTGACTTCTGCATATGCACTAATCACCCCGTCATATGCTGTAGCAGGTGTTGCGGCCACTGTGGCTTCGGCATCAGCAGAAACAGAAGTCACCCATGAATCCAAAGCTGACTCAAAGTCCCCATTGCAGAGCACCGGGGATGGCAGAACTGCTTCAAACCAGACATGGTCAATCCAGAATATCCCTGCAGTTGGAAAGGTGAATTTCGCCAAGCGTACACCGCTCAGTTCATCTTCGGAATACGCGGTGAAAGTGTATTCCTGCCATGTCTCTGACAATGAGACTTCAGTTTCACCGAACACCGTGAATGGTGACGATTGCAAAGCTGTTTTGGCCTCCACCACTGCCCCATTGACATCTGACTTCGCCCAAAAGTGAACGAGTATAGACGTAGCGCCCGGCAGATATGATGGACAACTGCTAAAAATGGGCACCCCCCCTTCGGTATTATCGACCGTCAATTTCACCGCCTGTAGGCCGTCCACCGCACTGCTGTCATCCAATTCTGCGGAAATCGAGCCGTTGTTCTGGTTTACAGCCCAATCGTTGATTCCTTCCTCAAAACTTCCCTGACACACCTCTGGAGCAAGCGGCAAGATCTCAATCTGAATGTCGTCTATCATGGCTATGCCTTCAGAGAGAAATTTGAATTTGGCCAATCGCACATCCGCCATCAAATCATCAGAAACACTTCCTGTAATCTCATACTGAGCCCAATCATCCGAGAGCACAACAGTTGCCGATGCAAAATTGGTGTAGCCGGGAGAGGCCTTTGAAATGGTGGCCAACAGCTCGACCTCCCCTTCCGACCTGGCCCAGAAAGACATCCGGTACGTTTGATTGGCATACATGTTGGCAACGCATGAACTCAAGACACATGTGCCAGAACTGACATTCTGAATGTCTACCAATACCCCGGCTGAACCCGCCACTGTGGCATCGGCCGAAGTATCAAACTCAGCTATCGCCCCGTTGTTGGCAAAGTGCTGCCATTCTGATAATCCCGATTCAAAAGATGGGTTGCATACTGCATCACCCTGCGAGTACAGGTGTGTACAGATCAAAGCGAAAAAGCAAAGGAAAAAAAGTTTTTTCATGGCATCTGAGGCTCCTACAAAGGTATTGAGACGCAAACATATCGAGACCCTGCAAAGGGTTAAGGGAGTGGCCAAAACACACGCCGGGTCAAAACGGCCTCTGTTTCGTCAGAATTACGTAATCGACATCCAAACCAAAATCACCATCTGCGGTGCCTGTTTGACTGACAGTACAGTCCAATCGAATGACCTTGTTCATATCGACTTGTCCATCAACAGATACATTATTTCCAGACAAGTCAAGCACCAAATCTGACCACAGGATGCTTTTTCTGTGCCACTCACCATCAGCCGTTACTGCCAACTTTGTCGTGAACACCTCATCTACACCACTGGTGATCAAACCATCCTCGTTGGAATCTTCAAACACTTTGATGACCGTTGCAGACCCCTCAAAAGCGCTGCGTACGTGCAGGTTCAAGTACGTGGTTGCCGCCTCGTAACCCTCGAGTTCAACTGGACTCAATGACATTCTCAATGCCCCGAACCAAGTGGCAGCCCCTGAACCTGTTCCTCTCACGTAAGCACTTCCCTCACAGGCATCCGTCGCCTCTGTCACCACTTCCAACGATTGCGTGTATTTCCCGCTGCTCAAACTGAAAGGGGGATTCACCTCCTCAAAAGAAGCCAGAAGAAAACCGCGACTAGATAAATCCGGCTGCTCCCAGACAAATACTGAATCCAGTCTTACATCCTCTGGATGGTCTTCAAATTCCAAAAGACAATGCACCCATTCATTTTGCTGAAAAAAAAGGCCATCACAATCACCCAACCACAGCACATCAGACACGCCTATTCCTTGTCCCTTGAATGAAAAGGTCGCACCTGATTTCTGACCAATTAATGACACCGTGTATAACACAGGAAGATTGAATTCGCCCGTAAACTGAACCCCCTCACCCGCATTAAAGTGCACCCCATTTGGTCTATTGTGCCCGAATTCCGAAACGAATTCAAGTTCTCCGTAAAGGCTCTCCAAATCAGGCCCCAAAACCTCCTCTTTGGCACATCCAAACAAGCCGAATAAAACTGGAATAAAAAGCCAAGTCAATTCAGGCTTTTGGAAACTGAAGTACATCATATCAGAATGTCGTTTGAAAGAGGAACAAAACCCGTGAAACAATTCCCCTGTGGTCTGGTGCCGTCTCCTGCACAGACCACTGTTGCCATTGCAGGGTTGCTTCTGTGTTTTCATTGAGGCGCCAAGTCAGCCCCCAGGCATGGAGTTCGTCTCGAACGTTCAAATCGACGCGATCGAAACCAATCACGGTAAAATCTTGATTGCGTAAAGCGAGGTAATCCAATCCTTCAGCGGCAATACGCTTGATTCCATAACTCATCACAAGAGTCTCAGAAACAAACCAATCAAGTCCAGCGTCCAGCACATTGACAATCACGTTTACCGGTTCAAGTGCAGCCTCTGCCCGGCTCACGCGCTGACGTTGCCAGCCCCCTTGCAGACGAACCGTCCTGCTGCCATGCCACCACTGATCAAGATTGGCGTGACCTGACAAAAGAGTATTCAAAAAATGCCTTCGGTTGGGGCTGCCTTCAGGCGTCAAGTCTTGGAGAATTGACAGGCTAGCGCGAATCGACCAAAGGTCTTCTGGCTTCCCCTGCTCCAAATCAGCGCAGAGCGCCCGCCTGTTGGGGGTGGCCAAACCGTATGGCATCGCGGTGCCATATCGTGGATCAAAGGGCATCAGGCCCCGCTGGAGCACCCGGTTCCAAGGCCTCCCCTGCTGGAAGTGCGTTCTTGCTGTCAAGAGGTCACCTTGCATCAAGGAACGGCCCCATTGACCATTGTTCAATAAGGGAAACACTTGGGGTGACTGACTGTACAAAATCCGCTTCGTCTGCGCTCCTGGTGATATGTACGTGTCCGATACCGAGCGCGCCGAGACCCGCGCCTTCCAATCTTCTTTGAATTGGAACGTCCCCGAAAGGTGCCAATAGCCACCGCGCACAGCACCCGCAGGATAAACTTCAACCTCGTCTTCGACCAAACGGGTTGCCAGTGACCCCCCAGCCTCTCCCCTCAGCGTCCAATAATCACAAGTCCATGATGCTTCTCCACTGAAACCCACAACGTGACTGCTCTTTCCCTCGATTACAGTCGAACCCAACGTCGCAAAATCCTGAGCCCGAATTGCCAACGATGCGCGATTTCGTATCCACTCCAATGCAGACCCTGCAAAAATCACATCGGGTCTGAATACCTCGTCCGACTCT
>PKDZ01000055.1 GCA_002862785.1 Flavobacteriales bacterium | reverse complement strand
GAGCAAGCCCAGGAGATGGGCCTGCGCCCCGAGGAATTCGACCTGATCAAGGAGATCCTCGGACGGACCCCCAACTTCACCGAGATGTGCATCTACTCGGTCATGTGGTCCGAGCACTGCAGCTACAAGAACTCCATCAAGTGGCTGAAGACCCTACCCAAGGACGGCCCGCACCTGCTGGTCAAGGCGGGCGAGGAGAACGCTGGCATCGTCGACATCGGTGACGGCGTCGGGTGCGCCTTCAAGATCGAGAGCCACAACCACCCTAGCGCGCTCGAGCCCTACCAGGGGGCAGCGACCGGCGTAGGCGGCATCAACCGCGACATCTTCACCATGGGCGCCCGCCCCATTGCCCAATTGAACAGCCTTCGTTTCGGAGACCTCGAGAACCCGAAGACCAAGTGGCTGCTCGACGGCGTCGTCCGCGGCATTGGCGATTACGGCAACAGCTTTGGCGTGCCGATCGTGGGCGGAGAGGTCTACTTCGATCCGGTGTACCAGGTCAACCCCCTCGTCAACGCCATGAGCGTGGGCCTGGTCGACAGCAACCGGATCATCAGCGCCAAGGCCGGCGGCCCGGGCAATCCGGTCTACATCGTCGGGTCCTCCACCGGAAAGGATGGCATCCAGGGGGCCTCGTTTGCCTCCAAGGACATCACCGAGGACAGCGCCTCCGACCTGCCGGCCGTGCAGGTGGGCGATCCGTTCCAGGAGAAGCTCCTCCTCGAGGCCACCCTCGAACTCGCCGGCGGCGATGCCGTGGTCGGCATGCAGGACATGGGGGCGGCGGGCATCACCTGCTCCACCTCCGAGATGAGCGGTGGCGGCGGGGTTGGCATGGACATCCGCCTCGACCTGGTGCCCACGCGCCAGGCTGACATGGAGCCGTTTGAAATCCTGCTGAGCGAGAGCCAGGAGCGCATGCTCGTGGTGGTCAAAAAGGGCCGCGAGGCCAAGATCGAGGCCATCTTCGACAAGTGGGACCTGCACGCCGTGGAGATTGGCGTCGTGACCGAGGGCAACACCCTCCGCTACTTCGACGGAGAGGAGCTCATCGGCGAGGTGCCGGCGGACAGCCTCATCCTCGGCGGTGGCGCCCCCGTCTACGAGCGGGAGTACAGCGAACCCGGCTACCTCAAGGACATCGCGGCCTTTGACATGGCCAGCATCCCGGAGCCGACCGACTACGTGGCCACCGCCAAGGCGCTGGTTTCCCGCCCCAATCTCGCGTCCAAGCGCTGGGTCTACGAGCAGTACGACAGCATGGTGGGCACAGTCAACCGGTCCACCAACCGTCCGGGCGACGCCGCCGTGGTGCGGGTGAAGGGCTCCAAGAAGGGCCTCGCCTTGAGCGTGGACTGCAATGGCCGCTACGTGGAGGCCGACCCGCGGAAGGGCTGCGCCATCGCCGTGGCCGAAGCCGCCCGGAACATTGCCTGTGTGGGCGGCACGCCGAGTGCCATCACCAACTGCCTCAACTTCGGCAACCCCTACAACCCGGAAGTGTATTGGCAGTTCGTCGGGGCCATCCAAGGCATGGGCGACGCCTGCCGCGCCTTCGAGAGCCCGGTCACCGGCGGCAACGTCAGCTTCTACAACCAGACGGTGGACGCCGACGGTACGGCGAAGCCGGTCTATCCGACCCCGACCATCGGCATGTTGGGCCTCATGGAGGACGCCGACCGCCAGATGACCCTCGACTTCAAGGAAAAGGGCGAGCTCATCTTTATGCTCGGCGAGTCCCGCAACGACATCGGGTGTTCCGAGTACCTCTCTTCCGTGCACGGCGTTCGGTACAGCCCGGCTCCGCACTTCGATCTCGACTTCGAGGTCAAGCTGCACGCTGCGCTGCGCACGTTGATTGACCGCAAGTTTATCGCGTGCGCCCACGATGTGAGCGATGGCGGCCTGTTCACGGCCCTCGTGGAAATGGGTTCGCCGCGCGGTCTCGGCTTCGATGTGGAGAGCGACAGTGAGGTGCGTCTGGATGCCTTCCTCTTTGGGGAGGCCCAGGGCCGCATTGTGATCACGACGACCGAAGCCGACCAAGAGGACTTCCTCGACGTGCTGGCCGAGGCCGGCATTCCCGTTACCCTGCTCGGCCACACGACCAAGGGCAAGTGTGTCGTGGATGGACAGCATTACGGCTTCATTTCCGAATACGAGACGGCCATGGAGACGGCCATCCCAGAGGCCATGGCCCAATAACCTCGGCCTTTTCCCGTTCCCCCCCTGCGCATGCGCCTTCTCCGCTTCTTCATCAGCCGTGTCTTCTGGGTCCAATTGGGTCTGGCGGCGGTCTTGGGGTTGGTGGGGTTTGTGGCGCTGAACGTGGGCCTGCGGGGCTTCACCCGCCACAGCGAACGGATCGCCGTGCCTGCCGTGGTCGGACTCGACCGTGCCGGGGCGGCCGTGGCCCTCGAGGCGGCCGGATTGCGGCCCGTGGTCATCGACAGCCTGTACAATGCCAAGGGCCAGCCAGGCGCCGTCGTCGAGCAGGACCCGGGGGCCGGGGTGGAGGTGAAGGGCACCCGCAATGTCTATCTGACCGTGTATCGATCCACCCCGCCGAGTGAGCGCCTGGAGATTGAGGAGGGCTTGGACGCTGGTGTGGCGCGGATCCTCCTCGACGTGAAGGGCTTCGATTTCCGGGAGCGCTATGAGCCCACCGATGAACTTGCCGGTCTGGTGCTCGGGGTGCGCGACCTGCGGGGCGACTCGCTTGGACCGGGCGATCGGTTGCCCAAAGGGGCGGAGCTCGTGCTGGTCATTGGAGAGCGCATTGAGCGTCAGGTGGAGCTTCCCGATTTCGTCGGCCTCTCCTTCTTGGAGGCGCTCGACCGGATTGAAACGGCCGAACTCCTGCCGGGACGGATGCGCTGGTCCGCTTTGCCGACGAATGGGCAGGACACTGCCCTCGCCGTAATTTCAAGCCAACTCCCGGAGTACGTGCCCGGTCGCCGGGTGCGCGCGGGCTCGGAGATCGATTTCGATGTCCGGCTGTCCGAAGGCGCCGACGCTGCCGGGGGAGACGACACCCTTTTCGAATGACTCGATCTGTCTTGTTCCGTTTGCTGATGGCCGCCTGGGTGGTGGGTGGATGTCCGGTGGCCGGGTTGGTCGCCCAGGAGGTCGAATGTGATCTGCAATTCGTGCCCGTGGCACAGGAACGCTCGGCCTTGGAGACCCGGTCGACCCGGGGAGGAGGCAGTCTGTCGCTGCCGTTCCTCGATGATTTTGCCTCGCCGACGTTCGCCTCGGACGAGGGGCCGGCTGAGCTTGTGCGTTGGACGGATGGGTCGGCCCGCCGGACAACCACCTACGCCATCGACCCGCCGACCATCGGCGTGGCCACCCTCGATGGCCTTCGCGCCAACGGATTTCCCTATGCCTTCAACGAGGACGCTACTGGATGGGCGGACACGCTCACGTCCGTGCCGGTCAACCTCGCGGGCCGGACACCCGAAGACGACATCTACCTGACCTTCTTTTACCAGGGTGGAGGCCGGGGCAATGCCCCTGACGAGAACGACAGCCTGGTCGTTGAATTTTTTGCGCCCGATGGTGGCGAGGAGTTCGGGTGGAGCCAGGTTTGGTCGGTCACCGGGGCGGAGATGGACACCTTTGCCCTGGCTTCGGTGCACGTCGACCAGCTCATTCACCTGCAGGACGGATTCCGGTTCCGGTTCCGGAACCACGGCGCTCAGGCCGGGAATGTGGACCTCTGGCACATCGACTACGTCTACCTCGACGACTTCCTCGATCCCGACAACCTGCCCCGGAACGATTTGGCTTTCGTGGAGGTCCCGCACGCCATGACCGCACCCTACTCGGTGATGCCGTGGACGCATTATTTGACCAACCCGGCCACCTTCATTGCGGACAGTGCCCGGTCCGAGCACCGCAACCTGCGGCCCTTCGCGGACAATGTGACCACCGGATTCAAGGTGAAGAACACCGCCACAGAAGTGGAGGTGGATTTCCTGAATCCCTATTCCGAGCCCAACGTCCCGGCCAACAGTGCCTTCTCGATGGGCTACTACATCCAAGAGCCCTACGTGGAGAATGGCCTGGAGCTGATCCCGGCCAGTGGCTTCACCTTCGAGGATGCCGACAACGACACCGCGGCCACGTTTGAAGTGAGCTTCTATTCGGATGTGACGGGCGACATCACTCAAGGGGTGGTCGGGGTGCCGGACAACGACAGCATCGTCTTTGTCCAGAGCTTCCGAAACGAGTATGCCTACGACGACGGCACCGCCGAGAAGGCGTATGGCCTGACGACCGGCGGGGGCAAGCTGGCGGTGCGGTATGACCTTGCGATGCCGGACACCCTCTACGGACTGGCCATTCATTTCACTCCATACTACAATCAGCAGACCAACCTCAACTTCCTGATGCGCGCGTGGGCCGATGACAACGGCGTGCCGGGCGAGGAAATGGGGGAGAACTACCTGTTCCATCAGCCGGCCTACTTCACGGATGGCCATGATGTGTTTGCCTATTACGAGTACGACAATCCGATTCCGGTGGAGGGGACGGTCTACGTGGGCATGGTCCAGGAGATGGACTTCTCGCTCAACATCGGCCTCGACAAAAACACCGACTACAATTTCACGCGGGTCCACTACCAGCTTGGCCTCGGGGCCGAATGGGTGCTGTCCACCATCCAGGGTACGGTCATGATTCGCCCGGTCCTGCAGGCCGGTGTCGACGATGTGTTTGTGGCCGTGGAGGAGCAGGACAATGCGTCCGTGGCCTCGGCTCTCGAGGCATGGCCGAATCCGGCGAGCGGACAATTGACGTTGGGGTGGTCCGGAATGGACCGCCCGGTCCGCTGGTCGTTGGCGGACCTGTCCGGACGCACGCTGGACGCGGGGCTCTGGCCGCTCGGGTCGGACCGCACAGTGCTGGCCGTGGCGGACTTGCCGCGGGGCCTGGCGCTGGTCGTGATCGAAAGTGCCGACGGACGGCGCACCACCCGAAGGATCGCCCTGCACTGATGGCCGAAGAGCTTCCCGAGGAGGCCCTGCCGGACGGGGATGAGCTGTTCGAGCACCACCGCATTGTGGCTGACAAGGGCCAGAGCCTGCTGCGCGTCGACAAGTTCCTGTTCAACCTGCTGCCCAACACCTCGCGAAACCGGCTGCAGATGGCCGCCAAGAGCGGCTATGTCCGCGTCAACGGCAGTGCGGTCAAGTCCAATTACAAGGTCCGTCCCCACGACATCGTGACGCTCGAGCTGCCGCAGCCGGTGCGAGAATTCGAGCTCATTGCCGAAGACATTCCCCTCGACATCCGGTATGAGGACGTCGATGTGGCGGTGTTGCACAAGCCCGCCGGACTGGTGGTCCACCCCGGATTCGGCAACTTTTCCGGAACGCTGGTCAATGGCCTGCTGCACCACTTCGAGCAGCTGCCGACCGCAGAGGGCCAGCCCGCACCCCGGCCCGGTCTGGTCCACCGCCTGGACAAGGACACGACAGGCCTGATGGTCATTGGCAAGACCGAGCACGCCATGGTTTCGCTCAGCGAGCAGTTCTTCGAGCGGACGACCGAACGGCGCTACCACGCCCTCGTGTGGGGTGATGTCGCCGAGGATGGCACGGTGGAGGGCCACATTGGCCGCTCCTACAAGGACCGAAAGGTGCAGGCGGTCTTTCCCGATGGCAACGAAGGCAAACACGCCATCACGCACTACCGTGTGCTGGAGCGGCTGGGTCCGGTCACCCTCGTGGAGTGCAAGCTGGAGACGGGACGGACGCACCAAATCCGGGTTCACATGCAGCACATCGGCCACCCGCTGTTTGGCGACAAGACCTACGGTGGTGCCCAGATCGTGAAGGGCTTGCCGAGCGGCAAGTACAATCAGTTCATCGCCAACAACTTCGAGATCCTGCCGCGTCAGGCATTGCACGCGAAGTCGCTCGGCTTCACCCATCCGGGGACGGGCGAGTTCAAGCAGTTCGAGAGTGACTTACCGAAGGACATGACGACGGTGATCGACCGCTGGCGCCGCTACCTCGGGGCGACGACCGCGCCCTGATCAGGAGCCGGACTCGAGGGTCTCCAGCTCGTTGGTGGTGGACTCCCAATCGTTGAGCGCTTCCTGCAGGGCGGTCTGCACCTTCTCGAATTCGTAGGCCTTCTCGACGGTGGCCATCCGGTCGTCTTGATCGAGGGCCGCCATCTCTTCGTTGAGCGTCTTTTCCTGATTCTCGAGTTCGGCAATCTGCTTCTCGAGTTTGCTGATGCGATTCTTCAGCTTGCGGATGGCCTTTTGGTCGGCGTAGGCTTGCTTTCCTTGCTCCTTGGATTCGGTCTTGGCCGCGGCCTTGGCCTTTCCCTTCGTGTCCTTGCCGCCGGGGTTTCCGCCTGGACCGTCACTGCGGCCGGCTTCGTAGGCGGCGATGGTGTCGGAGCGCTTTTCGACCAGAAATTGCTGGATGTCGCCGATGTATTGCCGCAGTCCGGTGGGGGTGACCTCGTAGACGAGTTCCGTGAGTTCGGTCAGGAAGTCCCGGTCGTGGGAGACGACGATGAGCGTTCCGTCGTAGTGCATCAACGCCTGCTTCAGCACGTCCTTGGCCTTCATGTCCAAGTGGTTCGTTGGCTCATCGAGAACGAGCAGGTTGTAGGGGTGGAGGAGGAGTTTGCAGAGGGCCAGACGCGCTTTCTCTCCTCCGGACAGGACCTTGACCTTCTTGTCCACGTCTTCTCCGCTGAACAGGAACGCACCGAGCAGGGCGCGGACTTTTTTGCGGACCTCGCCTTCGGCTTCTTTGTCAATGGTCTCGAAGACCGTCAAGTCGCCTTCGAGCTCGTCGCTCTGGTTCTGGGCGTAGTATCCGACGTCGACGTTGTGGCCGAGGCCACATTCGCCGTCTCCGTCGAGCTCGCCCAGCAGGATGCGGGTAAGGGTGGTCTTGCCGGCGCCGTTCTTACCGACGAGGGCCACCTTGTCTTGGCGGGCGATCAAGAGGTCCACATCGCGGAAGACCTCGAGGTCGTCGAAGCGCTTCGCGAGTCCTTTGGCCTCCACGACCACCTTGCCGGCCCGGGGGGCAGGGGGGAAGCGGAACCGCATCTCGGCGTTCTCGAACTGGTCCACCTCAATGCGCTCCATCTTGTCGAGCTTCTTGATGAGGCTCTGGGCAAAGGCGGCTTTGTTCTTCTTCGCGCGGAACTTGTTGATGAGCTCCTCGGTGTGGGCGATGTCCTTCTGCTGCTGCTTGGCGGCTTGTTCCTGCCGCGCGGCTTCCTCTTCGCGCCACGCCATGTACTTGCTGTACGAGGCCTTGTAGTCGTGGACGCGGAAGGAGGTGATCTCCACGGTCCGATCGGTCACGTTGTCGAGGAAGGTCCGGTCGTGGGAGATGAGGATCATGGCCCCCGGGTAGTGCTTCAGAAAGCCCTCAAGCCATTCGATGGACTCGATGTCGAGGTGGTTGGTGGGCTCGTCGAGGAGCAGGAGGTCCGGAGCGACGAGCAGGAGTTTGCCCAATTCGACGCGCATTTTCCAGCCGCCGCTGAATTCGCCCATTTTCCGATTCATGTCGGCTGGCCGGAAGCCAAGGCCCTGGAGCACGCGCTGGGTCTGCTCCTCCTTGGCGCCGGGTCCCATGAGGGCGAGCTGGTCGTTGGCCTCGCTCAGGCGGTCAATCAGCCGGGAATAGGCCTCGCTCTCGTAATCGGTGCGCTCGGCGATCTCGGCGGAGATCCGGGCGACCTCGGCCTCGAGCTCCTGGTAGATGGCGAAGGCGCTTTGGGCCTCTTCCAGGACGGTCGCTTCCTCGTTGTGCTCCATCTCTTGGGGGAGGTAGCCGATGCGGTACTCCTTCGGGGTAGCGACGTTTCCCTCGCTGGGGTTCTGGACGCCGGCGATGATCTTGAGCAGGGTCGATTTGCCTGCGCCATTGCGTCCGACGAGGCCCACCCGGTCCTTGTTGCCCACGGCCAGCGAGATGTTTTCGAAGAGGGTGCGCTCTCCGAAATGGACGCCGATCTGGTTCAGGTTGAGCATAGGGGGCCGGGGGCAATGAAAAACGCCCACAAAGGTGGGCGTTTCTCGGGGTTCTTTTAGAGGGCGATCAGTAGTGCCAGAGGTCGTGCTCGATGGTGAAGAGCTCGTCCTTGATGCGCTCCGATTCGAGGAGGGCGTCGAGGCCTTGCGCGTAATCGGCGATCGAGCGGTCGAAGACGTTGGTCTCCTTCACGATGTAGCTCGAGAAGTAGCGCTTCTGGAAGATTTCTTCGAAGGTGCGGCGCTGGGCGTCGTTCTCGTAGTTGTAGCACTCCGCGTTGGCGAAGACGTAGCGGCACTCAGGGTAGTAGAGCCAGAACAGCGGGGCGAGGCCCTGTGAGTTGCCTTCGTCGTCCTTCTTCTCGATGATGGGGGCAATGCCGATGATGCGGACATGGCGCTGGCTGCGTTGGCGGTCCCACACCCAGTCCTCTTTGATTCGGTAGCGGACGATGTCCTGGCTGTTGATCGAAGTCTGGGCCTCCATGGAACCGATGACCTCGCCGGTCACGGGGTCGAACTGCGGAATGATCACCACCGGATTGAGAACGGAGTCCACCTGGGTGCCCGTGTAGGGGTAGCGGAACTCGTCATCGTCACCGGCCGGTCCCGTGCCGTAGGCAGTCAGAGAGCCTTCCACCTCGAGGGCGTAGCGGATCACATCGAAGAGGTTCTTCCGGTCCTCGATCGGATCGACCGGGAAGTAGAACATCTGGTTGATCTTCTGGCGCAGGTCGATGTCCTGCCAGATGCGGCGCACGTACATCACGTCCGCCTCACGCAGGGAGGGGTAGGGGACGACCCGCTTCGTGAGGTTGGTTTCCTTCACGTAGGCACCGTCGAGGACGGTTTGCGTCTGGGCCTCGGCCGAGAGGGCCACGGCGAGAACGCAGAGGAGGGTCACGAGATGGCGTGCTGCTTTCATCATCAGATCACTTTGAGTTTCATGGTGGGCAACGCGCGCTCCGTGCCATCGGGCATGGAGACGACGATGTCCTCAATGTACACGACGGAGCCCCGTCCGATGGAACGGAAGAGTTCCTTCATGTTGGACGTCACCATGTTGGAGTTGCTGCTTTGCTCGACGAAGGTGCCGCCCTTGGTGACGGTCACGTTGAACCGCTTCACCTTGACCTCCACGTCGAAGTCGAAGTTCTCCATGAGGGCACCCACTGAGGGAGCATTCTCGAGGAGGACCTTGGTGATGGTCTTGTCGGACGGCTTCTTTCCGGCGAAACGCGGAGAGGGGTCGGGAATCCTCTTGACGCGGAACTCACGGCCGGGCAGGCTCTTCTTGCTGCCGTCGGGCAACGTAGCCGTCACCACGATTTCGGCGCTCTCACCGGCACCTGGATCGACGATGAACGTCTCTCCGTCAGGCTTAATGCGGTGGCCTCCGGTGATCCGGACGTCGAGCTTGTCGCTGCTGACACCTGGAACGGAGATCTCCACGGGGTTTGGTACGCCACGGTAGAACACGTTCATCTTGGTCGGGCTCACCACGAGGGCGGGCTCGGCCACGGTAAACTCCGGCGTGTAGAAGGGGTAGTCTCCCACATTGCCATCCGGTCCTTGGAAACGGATGAGGCCCTTGTAGTTCCGCTCGCCGAGGGGCATGCCCTTGGTAGAGATGCGGAGCTGGCCGAGGCCACCGTCGATGCGGAGCGGATCCATGCCGTCGTATTCTAGGTTGGTGGAATCTCGACCGTCGAAGGCACGGTCATCAACGTAGATGTCTGGACTGTTCGTGGCGTCGAAGGCCGCGAGCAACACGCTGGCGCGGAAGCTGTCACCACGGAGTATGTAGTTGCTTTCCGGCACGACGAGCGGCATCAGGTTTGTGAACTTGTAGCTCTTGCCCTCGATGCCGGCGATGAGCTCGGACATGAGGTTGGACTTCGCGTTTTCGACGTCGATCTGCAGCTTAGAGAGGATCGGAATCACAGCGGCAATCGGAACGTCGAAGAAGTTGGCGGCTTCCCAGAGCACCTCCTTGCCATCCTCCATTTCCCGTTTGTAGACAAACGTTTTGTCGAAGGAGGCCTTGAGGCCGGGTGAGACGGCAAATTCATTGCCCACGAAGTCGGTGAACCTAACGTTCTTGAGCTCATCCCGGAAGCCTTCTAGTTTGCTCTTCAGTTCGCTGGCTGTGAACGGTCCGTCTTTGGGGCTTCCAGGTTCACTGCCCACGAGGTAAGCCGTGATTTCCTGGTACTCGTCCTTCTTTTCTAAATACTGGATGCTGAGGACGGTGTCTCGGCGGGTGATTTTGTCCTGAGCGATGTACTTGGACAGGTCCCCGCCGGCGTCCACCACTTCCCGATCGCCACTGGCGACGGCCATGATGTTGGCCTTCAGCTGGGTGATGTGGTCGTAGAGGTCGTCGGCCTTCTTTTCGATGTCTTTGGCGGCATCGTAATACGGCTTCACTTTCTGCTGGTCCTGGAGGTATTTGGCCTCGAATTCCAGCATGGTTTCCCGGGACTTGCCCTGGACGGTCTGGTCGGTCTTGCGCAGACCGTTTTCCACCTTGACAAATCCGTTAAGGATTTCCTTCGAGATGTTCAGTGCCAGAAGGGCCGTCAGGACGAGGTACATCATCCCGATCATCTTCTGACGCGGTGTTTCCTTCGCTCCTGCCATGATCTAGTGCGTGTGGGAGAGGAGGATAATCAGCCGCGGGAGTTGCCCATGGCGTTGAGCATGTTGGAATACACCGTGTTGAGGGCTTCCAGATTGCTGGAGAGCGCGGCGATGTTGTCCTTGTATTTCTTGGTGTCCTCGACGCTGTCGTTGAGGTTCTGGATCAGTTCACCCATGCCGGAGAAGAGCTGGCGGCTTGTCTCCATCTGCTGGAGTTGGGCCTCGTACATGCCGTTGAGGCTGCCGAGGTTCTCGTTCATTTTTTGGAGCTGCTCACCGGCGGCAAGGCTCATGTCCTTGTTGTCGGACAGGCCCGTGAGGGATTCGCTGACCTGCGCGTAGGTATCGGTCAAACCGTTCACCTTTTCCGTGGCGGAGCGGAGGGCACCTCCGTACTCACTGGTGGCAGCGGCGGCGTCCGTCACCTCGCTGAGCTGCATGGCCTGATCCCCAAGGTGGCGCATGCCGTCTCCCAATCGGGAGAGAACCGCGTTGTCGACACCGGCGTCCTTGAGCATGTCGTCCAGCTGGTCGACCGGCTTTTTGGGCGCAGCCTCACCGTCCTCGACGGCCAGCTCCGGGTAGACGAGTTCCCACTTCGGATCCGCGTGCGGCTTCTCGAACGCGGACATCAAGAAGATGAAGGCCTCGGTGCCGAGTCCGATGATGAGCATCTCGGAGGCGCCTTCCCAGTGCTCAATCTTGAACAGGGCGCCGATGATCACAATCGAGGCTCCGATGCCGTAGAGTTTGGCCATGCCTGATTTCCAGGCTTTGCTCTCGTTGAACGGCTTCTTCTTCTTGCCTCCGACTGTGGGGCTCTTCTTGTTCTTTGCCATAGTGCTTGCAGGTTCTGGTGATTCACCCCCGGCGGGTTTCATGCGCTGGTGATGGGGGAGACCGGGTAGGGTTGGGGATTAATTGAAGTCTTCCGGATCCACATTCTTGCCGCGGCCGAGGTAGCTCATGGCGCTGCGGAATCCGATGTACGATTTGGCCGTGTCTTGGTACTCGAAGGAACGCGTGCCGGTCTGGCAGTAGTATCCGATGTCCTTCCAGCTGCCACCGCGAATCACTTTGCGCTTCAGGCTGGGGGGATCGTCCGCCTTGGCATTGTATTCGTACTCGGGGCTCATGTCATGGCTGAAGTCATACACGGTCTCGTCGAAGGCTGTGTTCGTCCACTCGGCAACATTTCCGGACATCTGGTACAGTCCGTAATCGTTCGGGCTGTAGCTCTCGATGGGCACGGTGTGGCAACCGGCGTCTTCCACGTAGTCACCGCGCATCGGCTTGAAGTTGGCCAACGGGCAACCGTAGATGTTTCGGATGTAGGGACCGCCCCATGGGAACGGAGCCAGGTCGAGGCCTCCGCGGGCAGCGAATTCCCATTCGGCTTCGCTGGGCAAGCGGAACTTTTGGACCATGGTCTCGTCGTTCTCGCGCTTCCACGTGGCCAGGAGTTGGGTTCTCCAAGCGTTGAAGGCTCGTGCTTGTCCCCAGGTCACACCGACCACAGGGTAATCGTCGTAGGCGGGGTGCCAGAAATAGGTCTCCGTCAGCGGCTCGTTGAAGCCGTAGGTGAAGTCGCGAATCCAGCAGAGGGTGTCCGGGTAGACGTTGGTGTTTTCCTCGACCACGAACTGGGCGCGGTCGCTGTGTCCCCGGATGCTGTTCAGCTGTCCGAGCTGGTTGGGCTCGTTGATTTCGTAATCGAGTCCCCCTTTTTGGGCCGCGGCTTGCAGGTTGGTCCAGAAGTACTTGAAGTTCAGCTTCCGGGTGTCAATCTGCTTGGCGTCGTAGAACCGGTCGGAGCCTTGGAAGTAGAACTCATCATAGAGGGCGTCGAAGATGTCCTCGTTCTGCCAATCGATGGGCTCATCCCAATTGAGGACGTATCCCTTGTTTACGAAGCGGTCGAGTTCCCGTCCGCTGGCGTCCTCCGTGCGGAAGTACTCCTCGAAATCGTTCTCTTGGAGCACGTCGCGGAACAGGCTGTCCCGGACCCAGTAGACGAACTGGCGGTACTCGTTGTTCGAGATCTCGTGGATGTCGATGTAAAAGGCGGGGATGGTGACCGTCTTGGAGCGGGACGTCAGGGCGTAGGGCACGTCCTGGTCGCTCGGGCCCATCGTGTAGGAGCCGTAGTGGATGTAGTTCATCCCATAGGGATTTACTTGCACCCAGTCCTCCCGCGGGTACACGCCAACCACCTCTCCGGCAGGGCCGCCGTAGCAGCTGGCCAGCGTGATGGCGCACAAGGCGATGATCGCAGCGTTTCTCATGGTTTCTATCCTTTGTCGAACGGTATCCGTCCGGTAGCGGGGCTTGCAGAACTCCCCTCTACGCGAAAGTCAACGTGCAGGTTTCGTCATTTGTTGCCCAACCCTCAGAGGAATCGGGGGTTTGCGTGACGGGACTGCATGGGAATCCGTTCGAAGTTGAACATGTACGAGACGAAGATTTCGTGGGAACCGGAGCTGTAGTTCGCCACTTCGCTCAGCGTGGCGTCATAGCTGTAACCGAAGCGGAAGATCTGCTCGGATCGGCTGAGCTTCTCGGACTTGGTCTTGCCGTATTCGAAGCCAATCACCGGGGCGACGGCGTCGCCGGGGCGGATGGAGAGGCCTCCATAGAGGAGCTCGTTCCACAGCACGTTGGCGTGCAGGTCGACCGTGGTGGCGTTGAGGTCCGTCTTGGCGAGGACGTGGGAGCGGAGGCGCAGGGTGCCGTCACCCAGGGCTTGCTCGTAGCCGGCCTGAAGGTAGAGGTGGCGCACGCTGGACACGTTGAGGTCCTGCAGGTCGGTGGCAGCGAGGCGGGTCGTGCTGAGGCCGGCGTAGAAGCTGCCGGGCACGCGGTACATCACGCCGAGGTCGGCGTCGATGGTGGTACCGCTCTTGGAGTTCTGAGGAATGACGGCGTCGCCATCGTCGATGTAGATCCACTCGTTGCCGAGGGTCTTGCCCATGTAGTTGGCGGCCAGGCCGACACTCAGGATGCCTCCGTTGGCATCCGGTTCCATGTGGTAGGCGTAGGCCAGCTTGACGACGGTGTTCTGTTCTTGACCGAGCTCATCCTGGAAGAAGCTCAGGCCGATGCCGCCGGGGATGAAGCCGGGCTTGCCGCTGTACTGGAACAGGGCCGTGGTCGGGCTGAGGTCCAGTCCGCTCCACTGGTTGCGGTAGAAGGCATTGACGTACTGCAGGCGCTCCGCACCGGCGAAGGCCGGATTGAAGGACAAGCGGTCCTGATAAAACTGCGTGAGCTGGGGGTCCTGTTGGGCCGTGGCGACGGTGCTGAACAGGAGGACAGACAGAGCGAGCAGAAGGCGGTTCATTCCAAACAGCTGATTTTCAAACGGTTCCTTGCATGGGTCACCCGAGGGTGAGCGGCTAATATACCCAAAATGCTGCAGCTTGCGCCTGCAAACACGATTATCCAAGCTTCATCGTGGATTTCGTGTGAATAGGTTGAAAACCAGCACTCTACGAAGGGTGATGATGTCGGGGCGCCCTCAGTTTCAGCGACTCAGGCCAGTTTCTGCTGGGTCCGCCACCACCGGTCCGGCAGGGTGCCCGCCGCGGCCGTCTGGTAGTCTTTGTAGGAGCACGGGACGAGCAGGAGGCGGCCTTTGCGGTTGCCGGCCCCGGGTGTGGGGATGTCCATCCACCATCGGTCACTGCGGGGGCTCTTATAGAAGACGACTTCGTGCTCGGAATCGTCGAGGACGACGCGGTATTGGAGGTAGTCGTCCGTGGATCCCCGAGGGTGGTCGCCAATGCGGTGCATGACGCCTTCGAGGAAGCACCAGATGGCCTCGGCCACGAGTTGGCCTCCGCGTCCATCTCCGTCGCGGGAGGGGTCATGTTCGAAGAACCCGATGGCGCTGAGCCGGTCGCTGTAGCCGGCGTAACGGCTGAGCTGACAGAATTCTTCGCCGGTCAAGCCGTTGGTCTGGACGGAGGGGCTGGCCGGATGGTCGGCGACCCGAACGGCCCCGAGGTCGAAGGTCACGAGGTCCGCATCGCGCAGCAGGGGCTCGGCCTGGGCCATGTCGGCGCGCAAGCGGCCGAGGCGCACGGCGTCGAAGTGCATCCGTTCCATCAGCTGAAGGGTGTCGCCGTCGGTGCGGTAGCGCTGGTGTCCGAGGTGGGTCAGGTCGAAGAGGTGGCCGCCCTCGGGCAGAATCAGGGCGTTGAGCCAATTGCGGCCGTCGACCTCCTGCGGGTCGCCCCCGAAGTCAAGGGTGGAGTCGACGTTGACGACGTTGATGGGCCGTTCCTGTCGGGCATAAGCCGCGTACATCGGTACGGTGAGGATCTGCGATCCGCCGACCACGATGGGCACGATGTCGCGGGCCATGAGCTCCTGGCAGACGACGTTGAGGGCGGCGCGGGTGTCCTCCGGGGTGGGGGCGGCAATGATGTTGCCGAGGTCGGCCACAGGAGCCCATTTGTCCATCACGGTCAGACCATAGAGCTTGCCGCGGACCCATTCCGCGGCCCGGTCCGTCTGGGCGCCATCGAGGCTGCCGCGGCGGTCCATCACGCCGACGAAGGCCGCGACGCATCCGTCTAGATCGGGACGCTCGCCGGCGCGGTGGATGCGCAGGACGTCGCGGAGCCTGTCGGTTCCGTCCGAGATGTCGAACAACCCGGCCTCGGTGGGCTCGAGCCAGTCGAAAATGGATTCCATAGGGTAAATCTACCCCGTCCGATCAGGCCTTTTTCTTCCTCTTCGGGGAGGTTTTCGGCTTTCCCTTGATGATTTCCTGAGCGCGCTCCCAGGTCATCTCGAGGATCTTCTCGCCCACGGGAATGCGGACGGATTGCTTCTCGGACACGAGGTAATACTGGCGGCCCTTCAGGCGGATGGTCCACTTGGCGTCTTCGGCGAAGGCCTTGATGATGCCCGCCTTGAGTTGAAGGACGCGGTCCCAGTCGAGACCATCGATGTCCTCGCCCTTGGGAATCTTGACGTTGTCTTTGCCTGACTTGATGTACGGTCCCCAGCGGCCCATGAGTACGCGGGTGTCCGGATCCTCATCGTAGGTGCGGAGCAGGGCTTTGGCGTCGGCTTCGCGCTTGGCGAGGATCATCTCGATCGCGGTGTCGAGGGGAATGTCGTACGGCGTGTACTCGCTGTCCTTGGGGATGCTCACGAATTTGCCATCGTGGCGCACGTAGGGTCCGAAGCGGCCAATGGCGGCGACGACCTTTTTGTCCTCGAACTGGCCGAGGTCTCTCGGGAGGTCAAACAGCTTGAGCGCTTCTTCGAGCGTGATGCCCTCGAGGGTCTGGCCTTTGAGCAAGGAGGCAAATCGCTTCTCCTCGTCGTCCGGGGCGCCAATCTGGGCGAGGGGCCCGTAGCGGCCGATGCGGACGAGGACCATTTTGCCGGAGGCGGGATCCACTCCCAACTCTCGCTCCCCGCTGGCGCGTTCGGCGTTCTCTGTGGTGTCTTGGATCTGCGCGTTGAATGGCATGTAGAACGCCTTCACCATGCGTTGCCAATCGTCCTTTCCGGCGGCGATGTCGTCGAACTCCTGCTCCACCTTGGCGGTGAACTGGAAGTCCATGATGGAGGGGAAATGCTCCTGGAGGAAATCCGTCACGACCATGCCGATGTCGGTCGGGAACAGCTTGGAGCGCTCGGATCCGGCCATCTCTTTGTTTTCCTCAGCGCGGACGGTGCCATCGTCCTGCAGGTGCAGGGTCTGGAAGGCGCGTTCCTTGCCTTCCCGGTCTTCCTTGACGACATAGCCGCGCTTCTGGATGGTGCCGATGGTGGAAGCGTAGGTGGACGGGCGGCCGATCTGCAGTTCCTCGAGCTTTTTGACCAAAGCGGCCTCGCTGAAGCGGGCCGTCGGCTTGGTGAAGCGCTCGATGGCCTGCATGGCCTTGAGGTCAAGGGCCTGGCCTTGCTCCATCCGGGGCAGCATGCCGCGGTCCTCTTTTTCGTCGTCGGTGCCTTCGAGGTAGACCTTCATGAAGCCGTCAAACTGAATGGCCTCGCCCTTGGCGACGAGCATCTCTTCTCGGCCGGGCAGGTGGATGTCAACCGTGGTCTTTTCGATGATGGCGTTGGCCATCTGGCTGGCCAAGGTGCGCTTGAAGATGAGCTCGTACAACCGGCGCTCGTCGCTCTCGCCCTGCAGGGTGGCGGCGGACATGTCGGTCGGTCGGATGGCTTCGTGGGCCTCTTGGGCGCCGGCGTTCTTGGTTTTGAAGACGCGTCGCTCGTGGTAGTTCTCCCCGTAGCTCGAGGTGATGTGGGCCTGGGCGGCGTCGAGGGCGAAGTCGGACAAGTTGGTCGAGTCCGTTCGCATGTAGGTGATGCGGCCAGCCTCGTACAGTCGCTGGGCCACCTGCATGGTGCGGGACACCGAAAAGCCGAGCTTCCGGGAGGCCTCCTGCTGGAGGGTGGAGGTGGTGAACGGCGCGGCCGGCTTGCGCTGGGTTGGCTTGCGCTCGACGCGGTCAGCCTTGAGGGCTGCGCCGTGGGCGGACTGGAGAACCTCGGTGGCCACCTCGGGGGTGTCGAGGCGCTTGTTGAGGTCGGCCTTGAAGCCTTGGCCACCTGCGGCCAGCTGGGCGGTGACCTTGTAGTAGCCCTTCGGCTGGAAGGCGAGAATTTCCCGCTCGCGTTCTACAATGAGGCGAACCGTGACGCTTTGTACCCGGCCGGCGGACAGTGAGGGGCGGACCTTTTTCCAGAGGACCGGAGAGAGCTCGTATCCCACGAGACGATCGAGCACCCGGCGGGCCTGCTGGGCCATCACGAGAGGCATGTTGACCTGGCGGGGATTGTCGATGGCGCGGAGGATGGCCTTCTTGGTGATTTCGCTGAAGACGATGCGCTTGGTCTTGGCTTCGGGCAAACTGAGGGCTTCCTGCAAGTGCCAACTGATGGCCTCTCCCTCGCGGTCCTCATCCGTTGCGAGCCAGACGACTTGGGCGGACTTGGCGAGTTTCTTCAATTCGCTGAAGCGTCCTTTGTCGGCGGTCACTTCATAGGTGGGCATGAACCCGTTTTCAACGTCGACGGCCAGCTGTCCTCCGGGCAGGTCCCGGATGTGTCCATAGCTGGATCGGACAACGAAGTCCCCACCGAGGTATCCTTCGATGGTCTTGGCCTTGGCGGGGCTCTCGACGATGACGAGGTTCTTGCTCATGATCGGAAAATGAGCGGCAAAGAAAACGGGATTCCCGATGCGAGAGAACCCCAGGGGCACAGTTGTCAGTCATTTCGTGTGTGCAGTCTGTCCTACCGTAGGTACGTCTGCAAAACAATTTTCGAGACTGACACGTTGTCAGGTTCGGCGTAAATTTGCATTTCTCCAGTCCGAACTCCATGAGACCAGGCCACCATACCATTGACGAATCCCGCCAGGGCGAGGCCCTGCAATCGAGCGCCGTGGGCGAGCGAAAGCTGTATCTCGAGAGCTACGGTTGCCAAATGAACTTCAGCGACAGCGAGATCGTCGCCAGCATCCTAGCCGAGGCCGGATACGCCACCACCAAGAATGAGGCCGAAGCCGATTTGATTCTGCTCAACACGTGCTCCATCCGGGACAACGCCGAGCAGCGGATTCGACACCGTTTGCAGCACTTGAAGGGGGGCAAGCGCAACAACCCCAAGCTCAAGGTGGGCATCCTCGGCTGCATGGCCGAGCGGCTGCGGGATCAGCTGCTCGAGGAGGAAAAGCTGGTCGACCTCGTGGTCGGCCCGGACGCCTACCGCGACCTGCCGCGCCTCGTCGATGAGGTCGAGGGTGGCCAGAAGGCGGTCAACACGTTGCTCAGCCGGGAGGAGACCTACGCCGAGATTCAACCGGTCCGCCTCGACGACAAGGGGGTGACGGCCTTCATTTCCATCATGCGGGGCTGCGACAACATGTGCAGTTTCTGCGTCGTCCCGTTTACCCGCGGCCGGGAGCGGAGCCGTGATCCGCAGAGCATCGTGGCCGAGGCCCGTGACCTGTTTGCCAAGGGCTACCGGGAGGTGACACTGCTCGGTCAGAACGTGGACAGCTACAAGTGGAATGTCGACGCCAAGGGCAACGTGAAAGACGAGGGGCAACCGGTTGTCCGCTTTGCCCAACTGATGGACCTCGTCTCTGACGTGGATTCCGATTTGCGTGTGCGCTTCTCCACCTCGCACCCGAAGGACATGACCGACGAGGTGCTCGAGGTGATGGCCCGCAAGGACAACCTTTGCAAGTACATCCACCTGCCGGTCCAGAGCGGGGACAGTGATGTGCTCAAGCGCATGAACCGGGGCTATACCCGCGAGTGGTACCTCGACCGGATTGCCGCCATCCGCCGCATCATGCCGGACTGTGCGATCAGCACGGACGTCATCGCCGGCTTCTGCGGCGAGACCGTGGAGCAGCACGGGGCCACGCTGAGCCTGATGCGCGAGGTGCGCTACGAGATGGCCTTCATGTTCAAATACAGCGAGCGTCCGCGCACGCTGGCCGAGCGGAAGTTCGAGGACGACGTGCCGGAGGAGGAGAAGGGCCGCCGCCTCACCGAGATCATCCAGCTCCAGCAAGAGCACAGCAAGGAGCGGACCGCCGCCCAGTGCGGTCGGATTTACCGCGTGTTGGTGGAGGGGCCGTCCAAGAAGAACGCGGAGGAATTCCAGGGCCGGAACACCTACAACACCATGATTGTCTTCCCGAAAGGCGACGTGGAGCCGGGCCAGTATCATTATGTCCGCACCACGGACCACACGTCCATCACCTTGCGCGGAGAACTGGTGGAAGAGGCGGTCGCTCAGGAAGAGGGTTTCATCGCATGAACCTACAGTCCGTCAAATCCCGTTTCGGCATCGTGGGCAACAGCCCCGGCCTGGAGCGCGCCCTCGCCACGGCGGTGCGGGTGGCTCCGGCTGACATCACGGTGCTGGTCCGCGGAGAGTCGGGCACGGGAAAGGAGGCGCTGCCCAAGATCATCCACCACAACAGCGCCCGGAAGCACGGGACGTACATCGCCGTGAATTGCGGGGCGATTCCGGAGGGCACAATCGATTCTGAGTTGTTTGGCCACGAGAAGGGCAGCTTCACCGGTGCCCACGAGGTGCGCAAAGGCTACTTCGAGGAGGCCGACGGAGGCACCATTTTTCTCGATGAGGTGGGCGAGCTCCCGATGGCCACCCAGGCGCGGTTGCTCCGGGTGCTCGAGACGGGAGAGTATCTGCGGGTCGGATCCTCCAAGGTCCGCAAGACCGATGTTCGTGTCGTGGCCGCGACCAACCTCGATTTCGACAAGGCCATGGCGGCCGGGAAGTTCCGTGAGGACTTGTTCTACCGCCTCAATCAGGTCCCGCTCTTGTTGCCGCCGCTCCGCGAGCGTGGAGACGACATCCATCTGCTGTTCCGGAAGTTCACGGCCGACTTCAGCGACCGGCACCACATGCCTCCGATTCGGCTCGGTCCAGAAGCCGTGGAGCTGCTCGTTCGCTATCCCTGGCCGGGCAACGTGCGCCAGTTGAAGAACATTGCTGAGCAGATCAGCGCCATCGAGACGGAGCGGACTGTGGATGTGGACCGGCTGCTCGATTACTTGCCGGAACTGCCGCGTCGGAGCTTGACCACGATTCCGGTGGATGAGGCCGAGGCCGGTCCCGGTATGAACGAGCGGGAGATCCTGTACAAACTGCTGTTCGAGATGAAGTCGGACCTGTCCGATCTCAAGTCACTCGTGCTCAAGATGATTCAGGACGGCCGCATCGACACAGCGTCGAGCGAGGACCATGCCCTCGTCAATCGGGTGTTCGGTGATCAGGGTGGCTCTGAGGTGTTGCGGTTGCCGGAGCGGGCAGGGTCGCCATCTCGCATGGAGTCGACTTCCACAGGGTGGTCGACTCCGGGGGAAGGAAATGGGTTTGCCGAGGCACGCGAGGTGGAGGAGACGCTGTCGCTCGTGGAGAGCGAGCGTGAGTTGATTCGCCGGGCGCTGGTCAAGCACGGCAACCGCCGCAAGCAAGCCGCCGCTGAACTCGGCATCTCGGAGCGGACCCTGTACCGCAAAATCAAGGAATTCGGGCTCAAATGAGGATGTGGGTCTGCCTTCTCGGATTCGCGGTGATCCTCGGCCACGCCGGCTGTGGTGTCTACACGCCTTACGGCGCGCAGACCGGGGGTGCCCAGACCTTCTCGGTGGACTATTTCACGCCGGTCGCTCCGCTCGCTGGCCCCGAGGTGGGACAAGAGTTTACCGAAGCCCTCAAGGATTTGATCCAGCGGCAGAGCACGTTGCGCTGGGTGCAGGAAGGCGGAGAGATCCAATACTCCGGCCGCATCGTCGGCTACGACGTGAGCACGAGTGCGGTCGCCGGCGGCCAAGAGGTCGCCTCCCAGAACCGGCTGACGATGCAGGTCCAGCTGCGGTACGTCCACACGCTCGACCCCATGCTGGACTTCGAGAAGACCTTCAGCCGGTTTGCGGATTTCCCCGCCACGAGTGATCTCTTCGATGTGGAAGGGGAACTGGTGGAGGAGATCAACGAGCAGCTGACCCAGGAGGTCTTCAACGCGAGCCTCGGCAACTGGTGAGCGCGGTTGCATATTGCGCTTCCGCATGGCCGAGTCCAATTCTCTATCCGATCCGATTGACGCCCTCCTGAGCGAGGTGCGCGGCGATACGCAGGCGTTTGACGCCGAGCGCTGGTCCTCGTGGTCTTCCACGTTGGGCGAGTGGGTGGAGGCTTACCCGGCGTTCGGGGCTGGCCGGCTCCTGCGGGCCAAGGCTTCCCGGGACGGGCGCCACATGAAGGCGGCCGACCACTTGGTGGAGGCCGCGGTGTTCGCTTCGGTGCCGGGCCGCCTGTTCGACCTGTTGTTCCGGGCGGGCATCGAATCCGAGATAGCCACGTTTGCTCGGGCCGTAGAGGCGCTGGAGCCGGAGCTCGAGGAAGAATTGCGCCTCCGTTGGACCCCCGAGCCAGTCGAGCCGAAGCCGGATTCCGAGGGGCAGGAGCCCAGTGCGGAAGCGGAGGAGGCCGAAGAAGCGGAGGAGCGCGTCGAGGTCGAGGTGCCGCCCGAAGGGTCGTTGGCCCGCGAGGTGGTGCTCGGTGCGATTGAGCGCAGCATCGAACAGGAGATCGAAGCCGTTCGGGCGGCCGATGCGCCTGACCCGGAACCAGAGGAAGCACCGACAGCGGCCGAGCCGAATACGGAGGACTCTGGCGTGGATGTGGCCAACCTGTCGCCTTTGGCGCGGTGGGCCTATGAGCGCTCCCGGCAGACCGGTTTTGCGGAGTCCGCCATCGCCGGCACCCCCGCCCTGCGGGTGGAGCAAGCGGCTGGGCATGTTGAGGAGGTGCTGTCCAGCGATGCGGTTCCGACGGGGGAGGAGTCCGAAGGCCGTCTGGAGCAGCAGGCCGCGCTCATTGATTTGTTCATCCGCAACGAGCCCGTCATCAGCCCAATCCAGCCCGAGGTGGAGCGCCCATCCATCAAGGAGTTGGCCAAGGAGAGCCTGGTGGAGGACACCTCGCTCATCACCGAAACGATGGCGCGCATCTACGCCGCACAGGGGCAGTTGGGCCGCGCCCGCCGCGCCTACAAACTGCTGGCCTTGAAATACCCGGAGAAAAGCGTTTATTTTGCCGCCCAATCCAAAACGCTTGGACGCAAGTCGGAAGACGACTAAAAGCCCGCAAATGACGGGCGCTTCCGGGCCGATTAGAAGGGATCAACACACGACACCATGGGCTACGTTCTCCTCGTCCTTATTCTGATTATCTCCATCCTGCTTGGAGCTGTCATCCTCGTCCAGAACCCGAAGGGCACCGGTCTCGCTGCTGGCTTCGAGTCCGCCGGCAAGATTGGTGGCGTCCAGCGCACCACGGACTTCCTCGAGAAGGCCACTTGGTACTTGACCGCCGCCCTCTTCGTGCTGTGCATCGCCGCCACTGGCGCGTTCTCCGCTGGCACGGGAGCTGACAATGGCTTTTCCGAGGACGAGTTCGTTCCGCCGGTCGCGACCGAGGTCCCGGCCTCCCCGGCGCAGTGAGCCGCGAGTCGAATGCATCCGAAATGTCAGCCTGTCACGGCTGACATTTTTTTGCGCCCCGGGCCTCATTTTGTCAGGTCACCTGACGGAATTGGCAGGGATTTCCGTTGCCGGAAGGACTGGCACGGGATTGGTTCTGGACAGAGCGCCCAAGGCAAAGACATCACAACCCAACATATCATGTCCGTCAACATTAAGCCCCTGGCCGACCGCGTCGTGGTCGAGCCCGCCGCCGCGGAGGAGAAGACCGCCAGCGGCATCATCATCCCCGACACTGCCAAGGAGAAGCCGCAGCGCGGCACCGTGGTCGCCGTCGGCGCCGGCAAGCCCGATGAGCCCATGACCGTCACGGTCGGGGACACCGTGCTCTATGGCAAGTATTCCGGAACCGAGCTCACGCTCGAGGACAAGGACTACATGATCATGCGTGAGAGCGACATTCTCGCCGTGCTCTGATTTCATTGAAACCCAACCAATCCATTCAACATGCCGAAGGAAATCACCTTTGACACCGCAGCCCGGAAGGAGCTGCAGGCTGGCGTCGACGCGCTGGCCAACGCCGTGAAGGTCACCCTGGGCCCTAAGGGCCGCAACGTGGTCATCGACAAGAAGTTCGGTGCCCCCAACGTGACCAAGGACGGCGTCTCCGTCGCCAAGGAAATCGAGCTCAAGGACCCGATCCAAAACATGGGCGCCCAGATGGTCAAGGAGGTCGCCTCCAAGACCGCCGACGTTGCCGGTGACGGAACCACCACCGCCACGGTCCTCGCCCAGGCGATGATCAACGCCGGCCTCCGCAACGTGGCCGCCGGTGCCAACCCCATGGACCTCAAGCGGGGCATGGACAAGGCGACCCAGGCTCTGGTCGCTGAGCTGCGCGCCATCTCCCGCGAGGTGGGCGACGACAACGCCAAGATTGAGCAGGTCGCCACCGTGTCTGCCAACAATGACAGCACCATCGGAACCCTCATCGCCGAGGCCATGGCCAAGGTGGGCAACGAGGGCGTGATCACCGTCGAGGAGGCCAAGGGCACCGAGACCGAGGTCAAGACCGTCGAGGGCATGCAGTTCGACCGCGGTTACTTGAGCCCCTACTTCGTCACCAACCCGGACAAGATGGAGGCCGAGCTCGAGAGCCCGAACATCCTCATCTTCGAGAAGAAGATCAGCAACATGAAGGACCTCCTGCCGGTCCTCGAAAAGAGCGCCCAGACCGGTCGCCCGTTGCTCATCATCGCCGAGGACGTCGACGGGGAGGCCCTCGCCACCCTCGTGGTCAACAAGATCCGCGGCGCCCTCAAGGTGGCCGCCGTCAAGGCCCCGGGTTTCGGCGACCGCCGCAAGGCCATGCTCCAGGACATCGCCATCCTCACGGGCGGCACCGTGATCTCTGAGGAGACCGGCCTGAAGCTCGAGAACGCCACGCTCGCGGACCTCGGTTCCGCCGAGAAGGTGACCATTGACAAGGACAACACGACCGTCGTCAATGGCGTCGGAGAGAAGGACGCCATCGAGGCCCGCATCGGCCAGATCAAGGCGCAAATCGAGTCCACCACCTCCGACTATGACCGCGAGAAGCTCCAGGAGCGCCTTGCCAAGCTCGCAGGCGGCGTGGCCGTGCTCTACGTGGGCGCTGCCACCGAGGTGGAGATGAAGGAGAAGAAGGACCGCGTTGACGACGCCTTGCACGCCACCCGTGCCGCCGTCGAGGAGGGCATCGTGCCCGGAGGCGGAACCGCGCTCATCCGCGCCGCCAACGTGCTCGACTCTGTGGACACCGTCAATGAGGACGAGGCCACGGGCGTGCAGATTGTGATGCGCGCCATCGAGGAGCCGCTCCGCCAGATCGTCGCCAATGCCGGCGGCGAGGGTGCTGTCGTGGTCAACGCCGTCCGCGAGGGCGAAGGAGACTTCGGCTACAACGCCCGCACCGAGGTGTTCGAAGATCTGCACACGGCAGGCGTCATTGACCCGACCAAGGTGACCCGCGTTGCCCTGGAGAACGCCGTGTCCATCAGCGGCATGGTCCTGACCACCGAGTGCGTGATCGCCGACGTGGAGGATCCCGCCGAGATGGCCGCCGCTGCTGCTGCGGCTGCCGGTGCCGGTGGCATGGGCGGCATGATGTGATCGCTTCCCTGCGGTTCACACCCCACACAACAACAGGAAAGGCCTCGCTTCGGCGGGGCTTTTTCGTGCCCGGCGACAACCTCTCGGGCCGTCCGCGAGTTTGTCAAGGGCGGGACCGTTTCATCGGTTTCGCCGAAATTTGCAGAACCATGCGTTTGACCTCCACCCAGCCCACTGCTCTCTGGAAGCACGTTGCTTCCTTCAGCTTCTTGTTTGCCCTGTGCTTCTCCCTGGCCGCCCAGAACGGCTGCGAGGACGATGCGGGCAACATCTACGGCCCCTATGAGGAGCTCGTGGTGTCAGATGATCCGTGTGAAAACTTCACCTGCATTCCCTCGGCGTTCAGTTTTGTCTGGGTGTCGAATTCCGAGTACCTCGACGACTGCGGCGGGGACGAGGAAAACGATGAGGTCGAAGGCGAGGACTGGGCCGATTTGATCGATTGGCTCGAGGAGATCTGTGCATCCAACGACACTCTCGAAGTGGATGTCGATGTCGAGTTGGCCTGCGAGGCGCTCGCCCTCATCGAGGCCTGTGACAACGGCAGCGAGGAAGCCTGTGCCGAGCTCGAAGCGCTGTGGGACGAATTCGGAAACCTCTGGGACGACGAGGAAGAAGAGGAAGAAGAGGAAGATGACGAAGAGGATGACGAAGAAGAGGATGATGAGGAGGACGAGGAAGGTGAGGATGACGGTGACGACGACCTCGATGAGGAGGATTGGCTCGATTTGATGGATTGGCTCGAGGAGATCTGTTCATCCAACGACACCCTCGAAGGGGACATCGAGGTGGAGATGGCCTGTGCTGCCCTTGAACTCATTGAGGCCTGCGCGGATGGCGAAGAGGCCGCCTGTGAGGAGCTCGAGATGCTCCTCGAAGATCTCTGGGACGATGAAGAAGGAGAGGACGATGACGAAGAGGACGACGATGAGGAAGGAGAGGACGATGACGAAGAGAACGACGATGAGGAAGGAGAGGACGATGACGAAGAGAACGACGATGAGGAAGGAGAGGACGATGACGAAGAGGACGACGATGAGGAAGGAGAGGACGATGACGAAGAGAACGACGATGACGAGGAGGGAGAGGACGATGGTGAGTTCGATGAGGAGGACCTGGAGGCCCTGATCGAATGGCTCGAGGAAATCTGTGGCTCCAACGTGCCCAACGACCTTGGCATCGACCCGGACATGGCCTGCGGCATTCTCGAACTGATCGAGGCGTGCGCCGATGGAAATGAGGAGGCATGCGAAGAGCTCGAGATGCTCCTCGAAGAGCTGGAGGATCTCTGGGACGAGGAGGATGAGGATGACGACGAAGAGGAAGAGGACGACGAGGACGAGTGCGAGGTGGAGTTTGAGTTCGAACAGGCCCTCGACGAGGATGGGGTGCCCCTGCCGTATAACATTGTCGCCTACGTGGACGAGCCGGAGGCTGACACGTACTACTTCTGGAGCTTCGGCGACGGCAACGAGTCCGACGAGCCGAATCCGACCCACATCTACGAAGAGGTTGGCAACTACGAGGTCTGCCTGACCGTCACCCAGATGGTTGGCAACTTCCTGGAGTGCACTGCGACGCACTGCGACACGTTGATGATCGACATGGACGGTCTGGTGCGCCAGCAGCTGGTGCTCAACATTCTGTTCCCCGGCCAGACGATCAATGCCGTGGTCGAGCAGGACCTGACCCTGGACGTGCACCCGAATCCGGCGGCGGATGCCTTCCGCATCCGGGCGGAAGCCGGCATCGAATCCGCCGTGGTGCGGACGATGGACGGTCGTTGGGTCGGCCGTTGGGTGTCCAATGGGCTCCAGACCATAGAGGTTCCGTGCCATGCCTGGTCCACCGGAGCCTACGTGCTCGAGGTGCGGACCGCCGAGGGCGTGATGCGCAGCCGCGTGCTGGTCCGGCACTGAGCCTGAAGCTCTGCAATGATTTCAGCAGCGGCCTGCTCCCTCGGGGGCGGGCCGCTTTGCGCTCAGCCGGCGAGGGCGTCGAAAGCCTGTTCCAGACCGCCGCGGGCGATGAGATCCCCGAGGGGGGCGTCCTCCACGATGCGGCCCTGCTTGATGATGACCACCCGGTCGCACATGGCCTCGACCTCTTGCAGGATGTGTGTGGAGAGGATGACCGTGCGGGATTCCCCGAAGGATTTGATGAGGTTTCGGATTTCCTTGAGCTGCAGCGGGTCGAGGCCGGAGGTGGGCTCGTCAAGGATGAGCAGCTCCGGGTCGTGCAGGATGGCCTGGGCGAGGCCGACGCGCTGCTTGTAGCCCTTGGAGAGGGCGGAGATCGGTTTGTGCGCTTCGGGCGATAGGCCCACCCGCTTAATGGTCTCCTCCACCTTGGCGTCGCGGGCGGCCTTGCTCTTGATGCCGTGCAGCCCGGCAATGAAGTCGAGGAACTCCCGGACGTACATCTCAGGATAGAGCGGGTTGTGCTCGGGCAGGTAGCCCATCCGGCGGCGCATCGCATCGCCGCCGTCGCGGACCTCCGTCCCGTCGAAGGCGATGGTCCCGCCATCGGTCGGCAGGTAGCCGAGGATGGACTTCATGAGGGTGGATTTGCCTGCGCCATTGGGCCCGAGGAGCCCGACGACCTGTCCCTTGGGGACGGAGACGGAGACCCCATCGAGGGCCTTTTGCGGACCGTAGCGCTTGGTGACGTCGTGAACCTCCAACAGCATGGATGCGCAAGGTAGGATGCGGATGGGCGAACTTGCGGCCATGGAGGAACGACACGAAGGCACAGTGTTTCGGTCGACGGGCAAATGGGCGGACGTCCAGGCCCCCGATGGCCGGCGTGTAGAGTGCCGTCTCCGCGGGAAGTTCCGGATGGAAGGGCTCCGGACGACCAACCCGATCGCCGTCGGCGACCACGTGACGTGGACCGAGGAGGAGGACGGTACAGGGGTCATCACTGAAATCGCCCCGCGCCGCAACCGCATCATCCGCCGGAGCGTGAACCTCAGCCACGAGGCGCACGTGGTGGCGGCCAACCTCGACCGCGCCTGGCTCGTGGTGACCCTCGTGGAGCCCGCGACCAGCAGTGGATTCGTGGACCGCTTCCTCGTGACGGCCGAGGCCTACGGTGTGCCGACGACGCTGCTGTTCAACAAGGTCGAAGTGCTGCTCCAGCTCGGCGAGGAGGCCGAGGAGCTGCTCGCATCATGGATGACGATGTACAGCGAGGCGGGCTACGAATGCCTTCCGATTTCGGCGACTGAGGGCATCGGCCTGGAGGAGGTGCGGGAACGCATGAAGGGCGGGATTCACTTGGTGAGCGGCCACAGCGGGGTGGGCAAATCGACGCTGCTCAACGCCCTGATTCCCGGGCTCGAACAGAAGACGGCCGAGGTGTCCGACGTCCACGACAAAGGCAAGCACACGACGACGTTTGCCGAGATGTTCCCGCTGCCGGGCGAGGACGGTGGCTTCATCATCGACACGCCGGGCATCAAGGGCTTCGGCCTCGTCCGGATGGAGAAGGAGACGCTGCACCACCACTTCCCGGAAATGTTCCGCCTGCTGCCGGACTGCAAATTCCACAACTGCCGCCACCTCGACGAACCGGGCTGTGCCGTTCGGGCGGCGCTGGAGACTGGTGAAGTGGACGACGAGCGCTACCGGAACTACCGCAACATGGTCGAGGAGTTCGACGAAGGACCCTACCGCGCCGGCGGGAAACGGGGCAACCAGGGCATTTGAGTTCAGTCTGGCGGGAGGCGCGAGGCGATGAGGCCGCCGACCCGAAGGGTGGGGCCGTTGTAGGTCAACGGGCGGCCCGTGACGATGTCGCAGACGGCAAGGCCTTGGGACCGGAAGAGGGCGTCGCCGGCGGCGCAGTCCCATTCGAAGTAGCCCGTGGAGCGGGCGTGCAGGTCGGCCTTGCCTTCGGCGACGAGGCAGAACTTGGCTGCCCCGCTGGCGGGCCGCATGCGGACCTGTGTGGGGTCGACGGTGCCGGCCACGAGGTCGTTGAGCGTGCCGGGTTCGTTCCAGCTGATCAGCAGGCTGTACGGCGGGGTGACGTCCTCATCGGCGCTGATGGCCCGGGGCGGCCGGGCCGCGTCGTCGATGCGCGCCTTCCAGGTGCCGATGCCGCAACCACCGAAGTAGACGCGGTCGAGGTCCGGGAGGGCGACGATGCCGAGGATGGGGTGCCAATCGTGGCCATCGCTTTCGATGAGGGCCACGTTGATCGCGTAGCCGGAGCGCATGCGGATGAAGGACCCCGTGCCGTCGAGCGGATCGACGAGCCACATTCGCGACCAGGTCTGGCGCTCGGCGTGGGGGGTTCGGCCGCCTTCTTCGCTCACGACGGGGATGCCCAAGGGGGCGAGGCCGTCGGCGAGGATGCGGTGGCTGGCTTGGTCGGCGTTGGTGACCGGGGAGCCGTCGCTCTTGTATTCCACTTCGAGTTCAGTGTGGGACAGTTGCGCCAACTCGGCCGCAGCGAGGCGCACCACGCCGAGGGCGTGGTCGAGGACCGACTGGAGGTCGAGTGGCGTTTCCGGCTTCGGGGCGAGGGCCATGTCACAAAGGTAAATCCGGTCCGGCCGGGGCTGGGGTCAGGTCGCGGCGAACATATGGACGGCTTGATTAGTTTTGTCTCCGTACGCAGGGGTGCCGAGAGGCTGAGATCATACCCTCCGAACCTGTCCGGGTCATGCCGGGAAGGAAGCGAGACACCGCACGAGCGGTGGGATCCGTTCATCGGGTTCCTGCGTGGCCACAACTGAAACGCCATGCGCAAAACCTTTTTCCTGTTTGCTTTGACCCTGCCGCTGATCGGCCTCGGTCAAACCCCGTCCGACACGCTGAGCCGCTTCCTCGAGCCAGCCGCCGTGACCGCCGTCCGCGCCACCGAGCGCGCGCCCTTCGCCGCCGAGACCCTCGACGCGGAGGAAATCGCCGACCGCAACACCGGTCAGGACTTGCCTTACGTCCTGCGGTACACGCCGTCGGTGGTCGTCACCTCCGACGCCGGTGCCGGCGTGGGCTACACCGGCCTGCGCATCCGCGGTACGGACCCGACGCGCATCAACGTCACCCTCAACGGCATTCCGATCAACGACAGCGAGTCGCAGGCGGTCTTCTGGGTCAACATGCCCGACCTCGCCAGCGCCACCGATGACATCCAGGTGCAGCGCGGCGTCGGCACGTCCACGCTGGGAGCTGGCGCCTTCGGGGCGACCATTTCCCTGAACACCCTCGACATCGCCGAGGAGGCCGGCGGATCGATGATGGTCGGCGGAGGCAGCTTCAACACCTTCCGCACCAACCTCCAATGGAACAGCGGTCGCAGTGCAAGCGGCTGGGCGGCCGAGGGCCGGGTCAGCACCGTCATGAGCGACGGCTGGGTCGACCGCGCCTCGAGCGACCTCAACAGCTTCCAGCTCGGTCTGAACCGCGTCTGGGACGGCGGCTCCATGACCTACACGATTCTGAGCGGCCGCGAGCGCACCTACCAGAGCTGGTGGGGCGTCCCGGAGGTGGCATTGATCGGCACCGAAGACGAGATTCGCACGTGGGGCCAAAACAACGGCTATTCTGAGCAGCAGATTGACGACCTCATGAACTCTGGTCGTCAGGCCAATTACTACACTTATGAAGACCAGGTCGACAACTACGGCCAGGACCACCAGCAGCTTCACCTCGAGCACCAGTTCGGAGACTGGCGTCTGTCGGCCACCGGCCACTTCACCCACGGGGAGGGCTACTTCGAAGAATTTAAAGGGGGCGAAGACCTCGCCGACTACCTGTTGCCCGACGTGGTGGTGGGCGACGACACGGTCACGACCACCGATTTGGTGCGCCGCCGTTGGCTTGACAACGATTTCTACGGTGCCGTCCTCGGGGCGGAGCGCCGCTGGGACCGCGCCGCCCTGACACTGGGCGCTGCCGCCAACCGCTACGAGGGCGACCACTTCGGCCGGGTAATCTGGGCAGAGAACGCCTCCACCGCGGGCACGCCGAACTACACCTACTACGACAGCGACGGCTTGAAGCTGGACCGCAATGTGTTTGCCCGGTTCGTTCAGCGTTCGCAAGACGGCCGCCTGCAGGCGCAGGCCGAGCTCCAGTACCGGGGCGTCCGCTTCGAGACGATGGGGACGGACAATGACCAGGTGGCGATCAACGTGCCGCGCGACAGCGCCACGTTTGACTTCCTGAACCCCAAGGTGGGCCTCGACTACCGCCTCAACGACGAGGACCGCGTGTTTGCTTCGGTGGCGATCGCGCACAAAGAGCCGGGCCGCAACGACTTTGTGGATGCCCCTGCCGGGTTTGCGGATCGCGCCGAGCGCCTGACCGACTTCGAGTTCGGCTGGCGTCGCAACACCGATACCTACGCGTGGGGCCTGACCGCGTACCACATGGCGTACACCGATCAGCTCATCCCGACGGGCGCGCTCAACGATGTGGGGGCGGCCATCCGCCAGAATGTGCCGAAGAGCAGCCGGACGGGCGTGGAGATGGAATTCGGTTGGCAGATTTCAGACGCCTTCGAGCTCGGCGCCCAGGCGACGGTGTCCCGCAGCACCATTGACGAATTCACTGAGGTGTCCTACGACTACGGGGCCAATTTCGACGAGTACAACGAAATCTCCACGGTCTACACCAACACGGACATTGCCTTTAGCCCGCGCCTGCTCTGGGGCGGTCAATTGCTGTGGCACGCGGTGCGTCCGAAGACGCCGTCCGGTGTGGCCTTCGACCTCGAGTGGGCGACGCAGCACGTGAGCGACCAGTATATGGACAACACAGGCACGGCCCTGCTGCCGGCCTACACCGTGTCCCAGCTGCGGGCGAGCCTCCACCTGCCGACGGTGAAGGACGGCAAGGTGATCGACCGGACCCGCCTCGACGTGTGGGTGGAAAACGTGCTCGATGCCGAGTACAGCGCCAACGGATACACCTACGGGTACAGCGCAGGACCGGACTTCGTGGTGCGCGAGAATTTCTTCTATCCGCAGGCGGGGCGCCACATCAACGTGGCCCTTACCTATCAGTTTTAATACAAACAGAAAACGGGGGTCAGGCCGAGGTCGACGCGGAAGCCGAGGCTGCGGCGAAGGACTGAAGGAATTGGGGGTCGCGCTCGATGGCCGACCCCACCACGGCGAGATCGGCTCCGGCTGCCCAGGCGTCCATCACGGCGTCGGGGGTCCGGAGGCCGCCACCCACGATGATGGGGCAGGGGACCGCGCGGCGCACGGCGGCGATCATGTCGGCTGGAACGCCGTTGGGGGCGCCGCTTCCGGTGTCGAGGTACATGCACTGCATGCCGAGGCAATGCCCGGCGAGGGCCGTGGTGGCGGCGATGTTCGGCTTGTCGGCCGGGATGGGCAGGCTGCCGCTCATGAAGTGGGCCGTGGTGGTTCGGCCGCCATCCACGAGCAGATAGCCACAGCCAACCGGGTCAAGTCCGAGCTCGCGAACGCGGGGCGCGGCTTCGACGTGCTTGCCGATCAGCGCTTCAGGATTGCGGCCGCTGATGACCGACAAGAACAGCAATGCGTCCGCTTCGGCGGTGAGCTGGCTGGGCGCGCCGGGGAAGAGCACGATGGGCCGGTCGGTCCGCTCGCGGATGAGGGCGGCCGTGAGGTCCATGGAGCCTTCCGTGACGAGGCTGCCTCCAAGCAGGACGGTGTGGACTGCAGCAAAGGCCGGGTCAGCCATCCAGGCGAGGTCGGCCGGCGTGCGGGCGTGGTCGGGATCGACGAGCACGGCCAGCCCCTTGCGGCCGGCAGCGCGGTCGGCTTCGAGGGCGGAAATCCACCGTGGGGAGGGCGTGTGCAGCGCGTCCATCAGGACTTCGAAGATGGGGCAGCGATGCGTTTCACAATGTCGGGCCGGAGCAACCCGTGTCCACAGGGGTGGAAGTGAACGGGGCAAACGCCGTCGAGCCCACGCGCGTTGCGGGGCGGGATGACTTTGTCGCGCTCCCCGAAGTGGGCCTCCAGCACGCCTGGGTGGGCGGTGGCCAACCGCCTCAACGTTTGGCGACCCGGCGGCCAGAAGCGGCGGAGGGAGAGCCAGCAGTCGACGACCATGCGCCACATCTCGGCAGTCTCGAGGTGGAAGAGGGAGAACTGGTAGAAGTGCTCCGGGAGCAGGCCACGCTGCCTAAGCCAACCCATGCGGCGGACGATGCGTTCGCGCTGGCGTTCGCTTTGGCCGAGCCACGCCCGGCCCACGGAGGTGTCCACGGCGAAGCGGTATCCGGGGTTCCTCACGAGGCCGTCCGGGGCCATGAGCACGACACGGGAAAAGCGCTCCGGATCCCGCGCCCACCACGACAATGCGACCCGGCCGCCCAGGCTGTAGCCGATGAGGGTGCCGTCGAATTCGAGGCCCTTGGTGGCCAGCAAGGAATCGATGGCGGCAAACCAGTCGCCTGGATCCATCGGCCGGTGGTGCCCCGACGACCGCCCGTGCGCCGCGAGGTGCACCATCAGGCAATTTGTTCGGTCCCCCAACACAGGCTGGATGGCAACCATGTCTTCCATAGGCCGGCTGAAACCGTGAAAGGCAATGCTGGTGCTTCTGCTATCTCCCTCCCCTTTGAGTACGGTGAATTCAAGGGTGACTCCAAGGTGTTCGATCGTGTTCCTCTGCATCCCTGGCGGAAGTCCTGCGGGTATGGAGTCTGGTGCGAGGCTCATGATGCGAAGTTCAGCCATGGAATCGGTAGCAAATCGGGAAAGCGTGTGGATAACGCGGTTCGGGGGAGTTAAAGGTCCGGGGTAGCTTTGCTCGCGGATTTTCCGGGTGGCATCAGCGCCGACCGGCAAAAAAAAAATGCCCAAAGACTCGAGCATCAAGTCCGTCCTGATCATCGGAAGCGGACCCATCGTCATCGGACAGGCCTGCGAATTCGATTACTCCGGATCCCAAGCGTCCCGCTCACTTCGCGAAGAGGGCATTGAGGTCACCCTCATCAATTCGAATCCCGCCACCATCATGACCGACCCGGTCGTGGCGGACAACATCTATCTCAAGCCGCTTGAGCCGGCCTGTATCGAAGAGGTGCTCAAACTGCACGACATCGATGCGGTGCTGCCCACGATGGGGGGACAGACCGCGTTGAACCTCGCCATCACCTGCGAGGAAATGGGCATCTGGGAGGAGTACGGAGTGAAGATGATCGGGGTCAACATCGACGCGATCGACATCACCGAGAACCGGGAGCGCTTCCGCCAGCTGATGGGCGAAATCGGCGTGCCGATGGCGCCGCAGGCCACCGCAAAGAGCTTCCTCGAGGGCAAGGAGGCCGCGCAGAAGTTCGGCTTCCCGCTGTGTATCCGTTCCTCGTTCACGCTCGGTGGGGCGGGGGCGTCGGTGGTGCACGACCCGGAGAAGTTCGATGAGCTGCTGACCCGCGCGCTGCACATCTCGCCGATCCACGAGGTGATGATTGACAAGGCGCTGATGGGGTGGAAGGAGTTCGAACTCGAGCTGCTCCGTGACGCCAACGACAACGTGGTCATCATCTGCTCCATCGAGAATTTCGATCCGATGGGCATCCACACGGGCGACTCCATTACGGTGGCGCCTGCAATGACGCTGTCGGACACCACCTTCCAGCGGATGCGCGACATGGCCATCCACATGATGAACTCCATCGGGGCGTTTGCTGGCGGCTGCAACGTGCAGTTTGCGGTGTCGCCGGACGAGAAGGAGGACATCATCGCCATCGAGATCAACCCGCGCGTGAGCCGGTCGTCTGCCTTGGCGTCCAAGGCCACGGGCTACCCGATTGCCAAGATCGCGGCGAAGCTGGCCATCGGCTACCACCTCGACGAGTTGACCAACCCGATCACGGGCTCCACCAGCGCGTTCTTCGAGCCGACGCTCGACTACGTCATCGTCAAGATCCCGCGTTGGAACTTCGACAAATTCGACGGCTGCGACCGCCAACTCGGCCTGCAGATGAAGGCGGTGGGCGAGGTCATGGGCATCGGCCGCAGCTTCCAGGAGGCGCTCCAGAAGGCGTGTCAGTCGCTGGAGATCAAGCGCAACGGACTCGGGGCGGACGGCAAAGAGCTCCGCGATCAGGACGCCATCCTGCATTCGCTCCAGTTCCCCTCCTGGAACCGCCTGTTCCACCTCTACGACGCGATCAAGCTGGGCATCCCGATGAAGACCATCTGGGAGAAGACCAAGATCGATCCGTGGTTCCTCCGCCAAATCGAGGACCTGCTTGACGTGGAGAAGCGCATCGAGGCGTGCCGCGTGGAGGACATCTCGTACGACCTGATGAAGGAGGCGAAGCTCAAGGGCTACGCCGACCGCCAGATCGCGCACCTCGTGCGGTGCCTCGAGAGCGAGGTGTTTGACCGCCGCGTCGAGCTCGGCATCGAGCGCAGCTACCGCCTGGTGGACACCTGTGCTGCGGAGTTCGTGGCGCAGACGCCGTACTACTACAGCACCTTCTGCGAGGACAACGAGTCGCCCAAGACTGAGGGCCGCAAGGTGGTCGTGCTCGGCAGCGGCCCGAACCGCATTGGCCAGGGCATCGAGTTCGATTACTGCTGTGTCCATGGTGTCATGGCGGCCCGTGCTGCCGGATACGAGGCCATCATGATCAACTGCAACCCGGAGACGGTGTCCACCGACAGCGACACTGCCGACCGCCTCTACTTCGAGCCGGTCTTCTGGGAGCACATCTACGACATCATCCGCCACGAGAAGCCGGAGGGCGTCATCGTCCAGCTCGGTGGCCAGACGGCCCTGAAGCTCGCCGAGAAGCTCGACCGCTACGGCATCCCCGTGCTCGGAACGAGCTATCAGGCCCTTGACATCGCCGAGGACCGCGGCCGCTTCTCCACGCTCCTCAAAGAGCTGGGCGTGCCCTACCCGAAGTTCGGTTCGGTCACCTCCGCGGAGCAGGGCATCGAGCTCAGCCGTGAACTCGGCTTCCCACTGCTGGTGCGCCCGAGCTACGTGCTCGGAGGCCAGCGGATGAAGATTGTGATCAATGAGACCGAACTCGAGCACCACGTCGTGGACATTCTCCGCGACATGCCGGACAACAAGATCCTGCTCGACCACTTCCTCGAAGGGGCCATCGAGTGCGAGGCCGACGCCATCTGCGATGGTGAGGATACGTACATCATCGGCATCATGCAGCACATCGAGCCGGCCGGCATTCACTCCGGCGACTCCTATGCGGTGCTGCCGCCTTACAACCTCGGTGATCTCGTGCTGGAGCAGATTGAGGAGATCACCAAGAAGGTGGCCGTCGCGCTCGAGACCCAGGGCCTGCTCAACATCCAGTTCGCCGTCAAAGACGATATGGTGTATGTGATTGAGGCCAACCCGCGGGCTTCCCGCACGGTGCCGTTCATCGCCAAGGCCTACCAAGAGCCTTACGTGCAGTACGCGACCCAGGTCATGCTGGGCGAGAAGAAGGTCGCTGACTTTGATTTCCAGCCGCGCAAGCGGGGCTACGCCATCAAGATTCCAGTCTTCAGCTACTCGAAGTTCCCGGAGGTCAACAAGGAGCTCGGCCCGGAGATGAAGTCCACGGGGGAAGCCATCCAGTTCATCGACACCCTGCGTGATCCGTTCTTCCGGAAGATCTATTCCGAGCGGAACCTCTACCTGTCCAAGTGATGCTGCCGGGGCTGTTCCGGACGCTGGTCGGCCTCGTTGTGGCGTGGTTCGTCTTCCGCTTCCTGGACCGCGTGTTCGGTGGGCGCCGTCGGCCGTCCTCGCAGCGTGGCCGTGGTGCGTCGGGCAGGAGTTCCGGTGCTGGATCCGGTCCTGCGACGCAGGCGCCGGCTAAGGATGATCACCTTGGTGAATACGTCGATTTCGAGGAAGTGGACGACGGAAAGGGTTGACTTTCTGCACGGTGTGCGGGGCGGCGTGTCGGTCCTAACTTGAGCCGCATGAGCGACCGTCCGAACCCTGCCCATCGCCTCCGTTCTGCCTTGCCCCATCTGATTGCCATGGCCCTGCTCGCGGCCGTGGCTGGCTCCTTCTATTCGAAGTCGTTTGACGGGTACCGTCTGCGGATGCCGGACATCGAGCACTTCACTGCGACAGCCAAGGAGGTCAACGACCACCGCGACCGGACTGGCGAGCAGGCGCTCTGGACGGACAGCCAATTCGGGGGCATGCCCACTTTTCAGCTCGGGATGCGGACGCAGGGCGTCAACGCCGGTTCGTGGCTCAGCAAGGTGTTGCGACTCGGCTTTCCGCGTCCGGCGGACCACCTGCTGGTCGCCCTGCTCTGTGCTTACCTGTTGGCGGCGTTGCTCGGCTGCGGGCCGTGGGTCTCGGTGTTGGTGGCGTTCGGATTTGGATTCAGTACGCTCAACATCCTCTACCTCGGGGCGGGCCACGCGGCCAAGGTGATGTCCATCGCCACGCTGCCTGGCATCCTCGCGGGGGTGCTCGTGGCGTACCGCCGCAACCTGTGGCTCGGTGCGGGCTTGGCGTGTGCGTTCACCGCCATCAACTTGGCGGCCAACCACTTGCAGATGACGTACTACCTCGCGTTTCTGGTCGGTGGATTCGGGATTGCGGAAACGATTCGACTGGTGCGTTCGGGGGCGACCCGGCGGGCGCTGGTGACCGGTGGCGTGCTGCTGGCGGCGGCCGGCCTGGCGGTGGTGCCCAACGCGGCGCTGATCGGGCCGACCCTCGACTACACGCCCCACACGACACGGGGCGAGGTCCTGCTCTCGCCGATCGGCGGGGTGGAGGTGGGGGAGTCCGGCCTCGACAAGGACTACATTCTCCAATACTCCATGGGACGTGGTGAGTTCTGGAGTGTCCTCATCCCCGATGTCAAGGGCGGCAACAGTCCGTTGTACTGGGGCGAACAGCTTTTCAGCGGGGGCGCCTTCTATTTCGGGGCCATTCTCATCGCGCTCTTCATGGTGTCCCTCATCCTGCGGCGTGATGTGCTCCGCTGGCCGATGCTCGTGGTGGCGTTGCTCGCCATCGTGTTGTCGTGGCGCGATGCGTCCGGCTTGACCGACTTCTTCCTCGACAGCGTGCCCGGTTTTGCCAAGTTCCGGGACACCAAGATGATGCTCATGCTGATCCAATGCATGCTGCCCATCGGCGTCGGGCTGCTTCTGCGCGATGCATTGGCCGGGAAGGTCGAATGGGGGCGGAAGCTGTTCATTGCCGCCGGGGTGCCGGTGGGGCTCATGCTGCTGTTTGCGCTCGCGCCGACGCTTGTTTTTGAATTCGAGAGCCACGTCCGCCCAGACCGGGCTGTCGAGCAGCTCGGGGCCGCTCGGGCGCTGGAGCAGCGGCTCGAGGTCTTCAACGCGGACGTATGGCGCAGCTTCGGATTGGTGCTGCTCGCCATCGGCGGGTTGCTGGCCATCGTGCGCCTGCGCGCCATGCGGCCGGACAAGCCGCTGGTGGCCCAGATCGCTGTGGCGGTGCTCGCTGTCGCCACCTTGATGGACATGCAGTCGGTGGACCGCCGCTACCAGCCTGCGGATCAAGGGTGGGTCCGCACTGTGGAGTATCGATACCCCTACACACCCTCTACGGCGGATGAGGCCATTTTGGCTGATCGGGTGCGGCAGAAACCCGAGCGTCAAGAGGCCATCGATGCGGAGGTTGCTCGCGTTCGCGCAGCCTATGATGGCCGCATCGGAAAGCGGGAGGAGCGCGTCTTGGATGCGGCTCGATTTGCCGGGTTGCAGACCGTGGATCATTTCCGCGTCCTGAATCTCCGAGGCCCATTCAGTGATGCCACGACCAGCTACTTCCACAGGAGCATCGGAGGGTACCATGGCGCCAAGCTTCGCCGTTATCAGGATTTGATCGAGCGGATCCTTCAACCTGAGCAACAGGCCTTCGCCTCTCAGGCCAACAGCAAGGGATTGGATGTGGCCTTGGCCTCCATGCCCGTGCATCACATGTTGAATGCCCGGTACATCGTGTACGATCCTGCGCAGCCTCCGATTCCCAATGGTCTTGCCTTGGGCAATGGCTGGTTTGCCAAAGGGTGGACGATTCAAGAGGGTGCGGATGCCGAGATGGACGCCCTGCAGTCTCTGACCGACCCGCGCATGGCCGTGGTGCCGGAACTTCACTCGGATGCCCTCTCTGGCGTTGTGCCGGGTGCGGCGGATGGCGGTCGGGTCGGATTGGCCGAATTCACGCCGGATCGTCAGCTTTATCGCGTGTTGACCCCTGCCAAGGGATTGCTCGTCTTCAGCGAGATCTACTACCCGGAGGGTTGGTCCATCACGGTGGACGGTGAGCCGGCGGAGATGCTTCGCGTCAATTATGCGTTGCGCGCGGTCGTTGTGCCAGAGGGCGCCCATGAGGTGGAGATGGTGTTCGATGTGCCCGCGGTGGGCACGGCGAGGACGGTGGCGTCGGCGGGCAGCGTGCTGATCCTGCTTGCTCTGCTCGGCAGCCTCTGGGCGGCTTTTACCGGCCGGGGCACGGTCGAGGAGGAGGCCTGACGGCTCAATTGAAGCGAAACCCGTCCGCCTCCCAGCGGTCGAGCCACCCGGCGCGCCACGCGCGGCGGGGCTTGAAGGGGTGTGGCGGGCTGCGGCGGATCATCCAGCGGATGACGGGCATGGCCAGCGGCAGCCGGATGTGCACCCACGTTGACATCGGGACCGGCAGAGCTCCGAGGGTGCTCTTGATTTCCATGGCGGTCCGGCCCATCACCACGCGGCGGGCGTTGTTGTCAATGCCCCAATGGATGAACTCGATGAGCATCCGCTGGTAGAGCGCGCATTCCTTGTTCAACTCTGGCTCGAAGCCGACGAAGTAGGCTTCGATGGTGCCGCCTTCCGGCTCGGCGTGGTGCAGGCCGCAATGGAAGCCAACGAGACGCCCCTCGAAATGGTGGGTGACCAGCAGGAAATCGTCGCCCCATTGTTCGGCGAGCCGCGCGAAGTCGGTGGCTTCCAGTCCGCCCATCACGATGCTCGCTCGGCCGTAGACCTTGTCGTACAAGTCAATCAGCGCAGGACCGAGGTCGCGCAGGCGTTGTGGATCGGTGATGCGGTCGAGGGTGACGTTGGCGTTGCGCGCGAGGATGCTG
>PKDZ01000056.1 GCA_002862785.1 Flavobacteriales bacterium | reverse complement strand
CGGACCTCCACCATCATCCGGTGCAGCCCGCAGTCCTCTTCGACACAATCCTCGCACCGCTCATAGAAGTGCAGGCTCACGCAAGACAGCGGCGCAATCGGTCCGTCCATGAGCCGAATCACCTTGGCCAGCAAGATGTCTTCCGCCGGACCACTCAGGGCGTGCCCTCCCGTGGGGCCCCTCCGACTCTTGATGATGCCGCCCGCCTTGAGGTCGACCAAAATCTGCTCAAGGAACTTGAGGCTCATCGGCGAAGCGGCCACAATGTCCCGTGCGCTGGTCCACAGCGTGGCGTCCTCTTCCTGTGCCTGGCGCTTCGCCAACACGGTCAGGGCCCGGAATGCGTATTGTGCCTTCTTCGTCAACATGCTCCTTGGTTCTTCACGCCCGAGTCGGGCATGGGGTTAACGCACGAACACCCGATGGGGTTGGCCCACCGCCCGACCATCGGACGATCGGGGAACGAGCAAGACGATGCCTGTGTCCCATTTGCCCGTCGGGATTGACACCGGGCCAAAACCACCCGCCCTCCCCTCGGCAAGGCGACGACCGTCCGCAGCGACGGCCTCCCAGGACCACCCTCGGGGCAGTTCCCATTGCACATCCTGCCCCCGGTCCACAGGGTTCGGATACGGCAACGACACCACCTCCATCTCCACCTCAGGCAGCGACAACAGATGATTGGCGTACCACGCCACATCCGTCACGGCCAAAATCTGATTGCTGTCCACATCCAACACCACCAGGTCTTCGTGAAAGAACACCGGCATGATGGAGTCCTGCGCGAAGTAGAACACCTGATTCAAGACCCATGTGTTCGTGTCCCCAGCGTAGGCCTCCTCATAGGTCTGCGCATAATTCGCCCGCAACACCTCCTCGATCTCCGTTCCGTCCGGCATCACCAAAGCGCCCCACGCGTCCACCTCCGTGGTCGCTTCTCCGACGAGGGAATACGGTTGACCAAACAACATCATGTCCGCCGAAAATGTATCCTCCACAACTTCACCAAACTCCATCGGAAGGGTCCACTGGACCAGCGGGTCGACGAAGGGAATGGTCACCCCATTGGCCGCATTCGCACTGCCCAAAATGGTGAAGTTGCCTTCCTGCAACGCCCAAAACCCGACCTGATCTCCCACGGTGTTGGTCCACTCCGCCCCCGAAAAAGCATCATTGAATGGTGACAGGGTCGAGGGCTCCAAGGCAAACAGCGCCACGGCCGACCCGGACACCCCACTGAAATCCCAGGTCTGGGGCTGATCACTGGCGGGCGTCGGCGCGATGAACTCGGCCGCAATGACATCAGCCGTGTATCCAAGCGGGTTCAAGTCAAACGGCTGCAACACCGGTTGGCCCAAGACGCCTGAACACCCCAGAAGAAGGAGATTAAGGAGAGGGAATCGCATGAATCCCAAGATAGGGACGCCGCCCAGCGGCGCGTAATTCGACGATCAGAGCCCTTGGTCCACCATCCAAATGAGCGCGTAGAGGCCCACGGCCGAGGCCAAATGAACCCAAGAGAAGAACTCCACCCTCCAAGCCTCGAACCACTCCGCGCGGGACTCAAATTGATAGCGCTTGGGAAAGGGCTTGTCGGCCAGCATCTTGTAGAAAAGGTGGACAGCGACGATGACCCATAAGAATAGAACGATGATGACCAAGTGCCTCATGATGAGGCCAAACTAAGCAGGAACTCGGACGACGAGTACTCTCGTGGCCTCATGGCTTCTCCCCGACTTCGAGAAGCTGTGTGTACCCGGAGTGGGACTCGAACCCACACTCCAATGGAACTCGAGTTTGAGTCGAGCGCGTCTACCAATTCCGCCATCCGGGCAAGGAGGACGGCGAATTTAGCCCTCAACTGCCGGAATCCACCGGAAGGGTGACCCGGAAGGTGGTGCCAACCCCTTCCTCGCTCCGGTGAATGACGATCTGCCCACCGTGGTATTCCTTGACAATGCGCTTGACCAAGCTCAGACCCAGCCCCCACCCGCGGGCCTTCGTACTGAAGCCGGGGTCAAAAATCTGCCGTTGAATTCGGCGCGGCATGCCCTTTCCGTTGTCCTCCACATCCAATTGGGCCTTTCCTTGTTCGACGGTCAAAGTGACCCCAAGCGAACCGGATCCTTCCATGGCGTCCACCGCATTCTTGGTCAGGTTTTCGAGTACCCATCCAAACAGAGCGGGGTTGTAGGCCACAGACACCGCAACGTCCGGCACCGCCACTTGGAAGGTCACCGCGCGCGGCATGCGGCGCCCGAGATAGCCCATCGTTTCGGTGACAAAGGCGCCCAGATTGTCCACCCCCAACTCCGGGTCAGAACCAATCTTGGAGAAGCGGTCGGTGACGGTCCTCAAGCGATCCAAATCCTTGCCGAGTTCACCCAGTACCTCTTCGGAAACCCCCTCGCCACGCAGCACCTCGACCCAGGCCAAGAGGGCCGACAGCGGTGTGCCAAGCTGATGGGCCGTCTCCTTGGCCATGCCGACCCAAACCCGGTTCTGCTCCGACCGGCGAAAGGCACTGAACGTCGAATAGGCGAGCAGCAAAAAGCCCCCGATGATCAACAACTGGACGACCGGAAAGAACCGGAGCTGCTTCAGCACAATGGACTCATCGTAGAGGATCCAGCGACGACCCGTCTCCGGCAGATCCAGCGCAATCGGTGGGTTGGTCGCGGCCAACCGCTGGATGAGCGCCGTCGTGTCCGCGAGGTCGGCCTCAGCGAAGCGGTCCGCCTGCAGCACACGTTGGAGCGAGGAGTCGGCCAACAGCACCGGAATCGACGCCGAATTGATCACCGTCTCCGAGATGAAGGAGTGGATGATGTCGTCCATCACCGAGCGCAATTCCCGGAACCGGTTGCTCTGGTCGTAGTAGACCATGAGGCCCTCTTCGAACTCGATCACCGACCCTTTGGCCTCGAGGGTGACCCGCATCGAGTCGAGACGTTCCGGGGTCCGCAACGGCTCCGGCACATGGATGTCCGCCTGAAGCTTGCCATCCTTGTAGACGAGCACAGGAATCGTCCGGTTTCCCTGGATGAAGCGGGTGATGAAGGTCAGGTCAATGGGGGCGCCCGGCTCAGCCTCCTGGATGATCCGGTAGGCCTCGCCCATCAAGTCGGCCTTGTCCCGCTCCTCCGTCCTCAGCGAGGCGAAGAGGGCATCCGTGTACCGGACCAGCTCCGCCCGTTGGACGATGGCTTCCGACCACAACTCCACCTTCCGTTGCTCCTCCGCCCGGAGCGTGCGCGCGATGCGTCCGCTGGACCACAGGGTCAACGTCACGATGGCCGTCGCCCCGAGAAGGAGGACAATGCGGGAAGTCTGCTTGTTGCGGAGGGCCATGGTTGAAGTCGGGGGTCAAACGCGAACCGATGCGAAAAGGTATGCAGGCCCACTCTGGACCCGACACGAGTCCCCGTCTCCGTTGGGCTCGAAATGCAAAAACGCCGGCTCAAAGCCGACGTCTTCACCCTTGGGAGGTCCCAAGTCAATTTGGTTAAGCTCCCCGGCGAGGTTCATTTCGCGGCGGGGGGTTCAATATACCAAATATTAACGCTTGTCGATACATCAAGCTGCTTGGTCTTGAATCCCATCACCAATCGTCGTCGTCGTCCAGCACGGAAGGCGGCTTCTTAGCGGCGTCCGGTTGCGGTTCCGGCCCTTCCGTCACCATGGGGATGGTCGATGTCCCTGCATCCAGAGAACCAGACGGCTCCTCCTCTGGTGGCACCGAGTCTCCCGTGATGGCGCCGCGCAACCGGTCCCACGCCCCCTGACGCTCTTCGCGTCGGTGCTCTTGGTGCGCCCGACGGTCATACCCGAATTTCGGGTTCTCCAGTGTTCCCCCAATGGCCAGGAAGAACCGGTGGCCGAGGCCATCCTCTTCCATCGGCCCGAATTCGCCCTCTCCCGACTTCAGGTCCCGCAGGGCAAAGTCCAAGGTGAAATCCATCGGTCCCTCCATGCGGTACCATCCTTTCACCCCGACGTCCATCGCATCGGACCGAACCTCCGCGGGGGCCAGCGTGATCAATCCGCGTTCCAACTCCACCTGCGCATCCACTGGCTCGAAGCGAACCCGCTTCAACCGACGCCTCAAATCCTGGGCGTCAGCAATGAGGCGGTACTTCCTCTCGGATTCGAGCACCTCGGGAATCTCCTGCAGTAACTCGAACCCGATGAGCTCCAGTTGTTCCATCCGAACACGGACATCTGAATCCCACGGCGGGGTTCCCTGCCGATCAAACTCGTAAGACACCGTGCCTTCGGCCCAGACCCGTCCCCTCACATGGCGCGGCAGCAGGGTCTCCTGACCCAATCCGGAAGTTCCTTCGAGCACCTGCGCCAAATCGGCATCCATCAGGGCCCCGTCGAATCGGGCAAGCCGACCATTGATCTTCCCGGTCGCCTCGACCCTGCCCCCCATTCCTGCAGCATCCAACGATTTGATCTCCAACTCTCCTCCACGCCATTCTGCTTGCAACGCCATCTGGTCCAGCTCCAGGTCGCCCTGCGTCAAGGGCCCCGTTTGCACCTCTACGGCCCACACGCCGCCCAGCGCACCCGCTTCTCCCTCCGGCCCTTCGATCCATGGTTGAACGACAGGGAGCACCGCATCCACATCCACACGGTCCAAGGCCACGTTCACACGGCCTTCTTCCCCCGTCCACGCGGCCTCCAAATCTCCTGATGCCCCAGGCAACGTCACCCCTTCCAATCGCCCATTCCACCCTGTCCCTCCGGGGTCCGTCTGAGCGACAAATCGGTCCAAACCAAGGGCGCTTTCCGCCTGGTTCACCGCCAATCCGGTCACCAAAATCTGAGACTCCGGGGCCGCCGCCCACGAGGTCAAGGTGCCATCCTCGAACGTCAGGTCAACCGATCCGTTAACATTGATGCGGCCACCAGCTTGTACCTCCAAAGCGGTCCAAGGCGCATCCGCCGGAATGGGCAACCACGACCAAAGGCCCGCCGGGCGAAACACCCCTCGGCCTTGCACCACCAACTCCACTCTTCCCTCTGTTTCCCGGGCCTCTGCGCCGCCGGCGAACTCTCCGCCGGCCAACGACAAGGCCAAAGCGGGGGCATTGGCCCTCCACCCTTTGGCCACACTGAACGCCTCGAGTCGTCCTGCGGTCCAATCGATCCGACCCGCCTCCTCGGCACGGGTCAAGCCCTTCGGCTCCACCCGTGCGGCCCACTCGCCATTCCAATCTCCGTCCTCGGGACCGGTCCAATGGCGGCTTTCTGGAAGACGACCAATCTCCACGTCCAATGCCACCTGCCCCTCCATTCCGCGCAACACAGGCTCCAATGAGGCATACACAGCTGGAGGCAGTGTGGCTTTCGCCGCCGACACAGCATACCGCTCCGACGTCAACGCCAAGCTGAAGCCGTCAACATCCGACGTCAATTGCCCCGAAAGCGGCACCTCGATCCGTCCGTCACCCAGTGCGGCCTCCGTCAGGTTCATCCGCACGTCGCCTCCTTCCAAGCGACCATCGAGGACGCACCGGACCGTTCGGCCATCCAACCACCGGTCGTCCCCTGTCTCCAGCAACAGCCGCTGCACATTGGCCTCACCTTGCCACTCAATCCCTTCCTCCAATGACGTGAGGGCCATGTTGGCAACCGACACCATGCCGGACCAAGAAACCGGTTCCCCTTCCCCATTCCATTCCCCTTCCAATTCCACATCCCGCAGCATGAACCGTTCAATGCTCCAGCTTTCGAGACCCTCGGACTCTCCCAATCCAGCCGTCCAGAACACCCAGTTCTCCTGTCCGGAGCGGGTGCGGTGAACACGCAAGCGTCCCCCTTGAAGCCGAAGCGCTCGGACGTCCAGACGGTCCTCCAGCAAGGGCCACCACCCCATGCGGAACCCCAGCTCCTTCAACTGCACGAAGTCCTGTCCCCGCTCGATGGCGTCCTCTACCCGCACGTCCTGGAGGATGACCTCCACGTCCGGCCATGCGGACCACAGCGACAGGGACACCGATCCCACCGCAACATCCGTGGCCAAATGCGGACGGACCGCCTCGATGACCCGAGCCTCCAACCCCCTCGACATCCACGCCATGCCGGCAGAAAACGCAACGAGCAGAACCAGCGCCAACGCCAGCACCCAACGCCAGCCCCTCCGGGCAGTCCGCTGGGCCTCCGGGGCTTCCTGTGGGCTCGTCTTGTGTTGCTCCTCCATGCTGTTCCGCCCACAAAGATTGGGGGCCTGTGCTCCCCTCCACAGGGGGTGGTTGAACCAACGCCAACGTTGGAGGTTGGATTATGAACATCCGGAAAGAAATTCTGCCGGCAAACCTGCACCATGGACAAGCGCACCTTCATCAAACTGAGCGGAATGGCCGGAGCCGGCCTCGTCGCCGCCCCCCTCGTCTCCGGTCTCATCGGCTGCGGCAACGCGCCAGTCGACCCGGGAACCCCCGCCGCAGAGAATGCGGCCACAACCGGCTTCACCCTCCCCGAACTCGGATATGCGCATGATGCCCTGGAGCCCGCCATCGACCGCCAGACGATGAAAATCCACCACGAACGGCACCACGCCGGATATGTGCGCAAGCTCAATGCCGCGCTCGAAGGGCACGCCATGGGGGGAATGTCACTCGAGGCCCTGCTCGCTGGCTTGGGACCGGACGATACCGGGCTGCGGAACAACGGCGGCGGACACTTCAACCACGCCTTGTTCTGGAAGGTCCTGACTCCCTCGTCAGAGCCTTCCCAACCAAGCGGCGTTCTCGCCGACCGCATCACAGCGTCTTTCGGAAATCAGGAGACCCTCCTGACTGCCCTGTCGCAAGCGGCCGGGTCTCGATTCGGCTCTGGTTGGGCCTGGTTGGTCCAGGACGAAAGCCAGCCGAATCGACTCTTCGTGTGTTCGACCGCCAACCAAGACAACCCCCTGATGAAGGGCGTCGTGGACACCCACCTCCAAGGCCGTCCGCTCCTCGGCATCGACGTCTGGGAACACGCCTACTATCTGAACTACCAGAACCGGCGGACCGATTACGTCGCGGCTGTGCTCGACCGCATCAATTGGTCGGAGGTGGCGGCGCTGATGGCCTGACCTGGCCCCCGCGCGGCAAAGACACGCCCTCGGCCATCTCGTAGAGTCCCTGCTTGAGCACGGTTCGAAACTCCTTGGCCGTCGGACTGAGGAGCCAATAGGAGTATCCTGGCTTGCCCCCTGACTTTTTCCGCTCGCGCGGGCTCTCCATGAAGGTCGCCGTCTGCCTCAGCCAACTCTCATCGTCTTCGAACGAGGCCGTCCGGAAAACGTCTCCTTCCCGCTTCAACAAAAAGACCTCCCAATGACCGGTTTCCGCCACGGGCTGGCTCATCACCACGTGGCCCGCCATGCGACGGAGAAGGAAATCCTCCCCATTGACCATCACCTCATCATCAATCCAGACCGTGTCCTTTCCGATGGACCACACCTCATCACCATCCACGATCTCGCCGCGAAAGGCCTTCGGAATGTTGGGAAGGTTGTACCGCCCAGGGGGCATGGGCTCATTGAACTGCACCTTGGGATTGCAGGATGTCAACAAGGTGAGGACCGCCATGAGCAACACGGTCGGCAGGGAGAGTTTCGTCATGATCCGATCATCAGGGCGGCCAATCCGACCACCGCACAGTAAACGGCAAAGCCGCGAAATCCATTGCGCTTCACCAGGGACATCATGGCCGTGCAAGCCCACCATCCACTCAGGAAGGCGGCGACGGCGCCGATAACGAGGGCGGACGTTGGGGCACCCCCCACCTCCACGGCGGGGTCCAGCAAGTCCTTGACCTCGAGCAGCGTTGCGCCCAGAATCGGCGGCAACACCATCAGAAAACTGAAGCGGGCCGCCTCTTCCCGGTCGACGCCCAAGAGAAGCGCTGCAGAAATCGTCGCCCCGCTCCGGCTGATTCCCGGGAGCACGGCCACGGCCTGAGCGCATCCGATGATCCCCGCCTCCAATGCGCCGACTCGGCCACCCTCACGGTCCCGACGCTGCGCCCAGAACAGCAGGGCCGCCGTGACGAGGAGAGCGGCCCCCACCGCCCCGAGGTGTCCATCCAACCGGGCTTCAATCGAGTCCTTGAACAGCAGACCCACCACACCAACAGGCACCATGGACAGCAGAATGAGCCCCGCGAATCCCCGGGCTGTCCTGCCCTCGTTTCCCAACAGGAACACCCCTCGCACCAGCGAGACGATGTCCCGTCGGAACACCACAATGGTGCTGAGCGCCGTCGCGCCATGGACCACAACGCTGAAGGCGAGGCCACCATCGTGGACACCCAGCAGGGCCTTGCCCAATTCAAGGTGGCCGGAACTGCTGACAGGAAGGAATTCGGTCAGACCCTGAACCAACCCGAGGAGGAACGCCTCCAGTGCACCCATGCGCTCAATCCTGGCCGGCTTCCGCCGGGAAGCGCTTCAGGATGCTGTAAAAAATGACGCCGTACCCGAGCAGCACAGTCAAGGGCGCGATCGTGATGCGCCGCGTGCTGAAAATGGCCTCGCTGAACTCATTGGGGTCTTCCACGCCCCCTCCGCTCATCAACAGGTATCCTGCAGCCAACAGCCCCAGACCCAAGAGGAAGAAGAGGTAGTTCCGGCGTTCAAACGGAAACGCGTTGCGGCCTTCGTTGGCGGGCGTGGGACTGCTCATGGCACGAAAGTAAGCGTTGCGCGGTGCCCGAAGTTCAGACCAGTTTGTCGAGCCGGGCACCCAGGTAACGCGCCACCGCCCAACGGGCGCTCAACCCCGTCATCAGCAACCCCATGCCCACTTGCAGGGCGAACAGCAGGCCCAGCTTCTCCTGACCCCACCCCTCCAACACGGACAGGAAGGGCTTGAGCAGACCGAGCAGACCGACCACAGCGGCATAGGCCAACGTGGCTCCCACCAATCCATAGCCCATCGCTTCCGCAATGAAGGGCTGCCGGATTCGCGACGGAGGCGCTCCCACCAAGTCCATGCTTCGGATGAGCTGGCGCCGGCCAAAGACACTCAATCGAACCACATTGAAAATCTGCGCCACGGCCACCACCATGAAAATCGCCAGCAACAAGACCAGTGGAGTGGTCCAATCCGAAAATCCACGCTCCAGCCGCTCCAGAATCCTGTGCGGATACGCTACACGGGTCACCCCATCTCGGCCTTCCCAACTCGAAGCCAGTGTCGCCAAACCGGCCACCCCCTCGCGCTCAATCCACTCCGGATCGAGCTTCAACTCAATCAAGGAAGGCAGGGGAGAATCGCCCAAGAAATCCATGAACGGCTCGCCCAGCTCGCGCTCCATCTCAGCCGAAGCAGAGTCAGCGTCGATGTAAAGCGCCGATTGGACGCCGTCTTCGCCAAGCCATTCTGCGGCCATCCGGCCGCCTTCGACCCCATCCTCCAAAACGACCTGCACGGTCATGGACGCCAACCAGTCTGTCCTCAATTCGCGGACGACCAAAGCCCCGACCACCAGCGTCCCCAACACGCCGAGCGTCAGCGCCACACCCAAGGCGGTCGAAAAGGCGGAAAACCCGTGGGCCTTGCTGCGTGTGGATCGTGGTCGGCTCATGGACCGGACGAAGTTAATCGTCCCCGACAGGAGTTGGGCGTCCTGCCCCAAGGTGGTGCACGAGCTCATCCGCAAAACCCAACACGGCATCCGCAGCATCCATTTCCACGTCCCGGAAAGCGGACAGGCCCACATCCAAGAGGAACACCTTGGCGCAATTTGCTTGCCTGCCGGCTGCCACATCTCCCGGCGTTGTGCCCACATACACCGTGTCGCGACCATCCTTCGCGCCGGACTGCACCATGAGGTGGGCAATCAAATCCGCTTTGGTCCCGGCCGAGGCGCCAACATCAGAACAGCCAACCGCATCAAACAACTCACAATCCCTCCATCCCAAGCGTTCCATCACAAGGTCCAGTGTGGTGCAATCCAAGTCGCTGCAGACTGCGATGCGCGCGCCACGCGAACGAAGGCGCGACACGGCCGTCAGGAAACCGGGCATGGGGGCCAGGCCAGGACTGAAACGAAAGAACCGCGTGAGTTCCTTCCGGTAACTCGTGCTGATGCGGTCGACTTCTTCCTGATCGAATTCCCTGTGCGGGTGGAGTTCCCTGAGGACGACACGCACACCCTGCTCACAGGAAACCCCAAGGGCCAGCGTCGCCACCTCTCGGTCCACCTTGAATCCGTAGACCCGAAATGCCGCCGAAATGCCCACATAGACGGCATTGGCATGATTCACCACCATGCCAGCCAGGTCAAACACCACAAAGGGCGTGGAGAGGCGTCCAGGATTCATGTCCTTGTGCGATGAACCCGAAGATGCTGTGGTCTCGCTCCGTTGAATGTCGCGGAATCGTTACGGTTGCGTCAACCCTCCTCTGTACCCATGAGCTGCACGGTGAAATGCAGGTCGATGCCGGCGAGCGGATGGTTGAAATCCACCTCAACCTCCTCCTCGGACACCCCGATGACCACGCCGTGGAGCTCCTCTCCCATCTCGTCCCGCATGACGACGACCTCTCCTTCGGCCATCACGGATTCGTCCAGGCCTTCCTCATCCACGAACTGCGTCTTGGGCAGCACAGCAAATGCTCCCTCCATCTCCGGACCGTAAGCCTTGTCGGCAGGAATCGTCAGTTCGAATTGATCCCCCACACCGGCGGATCGGACCGCGGCCTCGAGGTCCTCCAGAATTTCATCCGCACCGGCCGCGAACGTGAAAGGCTCCTCGGGAACCGTGGCCTCGATGACCTCTCCGTCCGGACCGTCAGCCCGAAGGGTGTAATGAATCGTGTATTTCATGGTGTTGTATTCTGCGTGGCAAGGGGGGCAAAGGACCGCACGATGGCCTCAACCTCCCTCAGGTATTCCCGTTTTCCGAAATAGGGGGCATAGACATAACCATCCACGGTGACCAATTGTCCCCGAGCCTGGTCCACCCAAGCGATCGAGGTCCAAGGCCCTCCCATGAAGTCCCCCTCCATCTTCCAAAGGCCGCGAAGGGTGGCGGCAAATCCTCCCCGAAACAAGACCTCCTCGTAGCGGGGTGGCAACCGGTATTCGGTCGTCATCCAACTTCCGGGATTCGACCCAGAGACGCGCGCCTTGAACAGGGAGTCTCGACGCACCAACATTCTGGCCATCGAGAAATCCTCCGGCCCGACATAGGGCGTGCGATGGACCACAATGCCCAGTTGAACATCGTGGTTTCGCCCCCCCTTCATCCGTGTCAGGTTGCGTTCAATCCAAGCGAATCCGCCGGCCGATTGGACCAGTTGAGCATCCCTGGGCAGGAGGCAGGACAATCCATGCTTCTCGCGAATCGTTTGTTCAAGGACCTCATTCCGGTCGAGGCCAATCCACTGGCCATAGCGGGCGGCCTCTTCCTGCTCGAGCAAGTCGGCCAGCATCTCTCCTTCCGCCGGGTTCAGCAACAAGTCAGCCGCCGCCTTCGCCGTCCTCGCCTTGACTTCCACGTAGATCTGGCCCTTGGCATACCGGGAGCGCAGGACCCGCATCGATGGCTCCTGTGTGTCAATGCGATCAGCGATGTCGAACACCACGAGGTTGCGGTGGGGTTTCCAAAAGCGGTCGAACTCCTCTGGGTCAAGCCGAATGACATCGAAGCGGGGCTCGTATTGCGGCAGGACCCGGACCGGCCGCAGAAAGACGCTGTCAACCGCCGCCCCGATGCCCCGGCTCCACGCTGACTCCGACACCACCATCACCACCTCCCCGCTCGGACCCACCTTCCCTGGGAGCAATGCGGCCCGTGAGGCCGCATCCGGCTTTCCGTCGGAAGCGCCCCCGACACAGGAAACCAGAATAAGAGACAAGCCCAACACACAGAGCAAGCCAGATTTGAGGGCGGATCGAACGAGGCGGTCAACGAGGGTCAGCATGGATGTAGAGTTTCTGGCCTACGCCAATCATGTCGCCGCGCAGTCCATTCCATTGCCTCAAATCCCGTACCGAAACCCCATGACGTCGGGCAATGGTCCCAAGCACGTCCCCATTCCGCACACGGTACACCGTCACTTCGGGCTCGAACGTGACCTCGGGCGTGCGGTGCGGTTCCCAGGCCAATGCCTCCGGCATGCGGTCGATGAACACGCCGACCGACGCTTGCGGGAGCACGAGGGGCCACCCACCACCGATGGCGCCCGGCACCACCTCCTTGCGGTATTGGGGATTCAGTTGGGCAATTTCCGACACGGGACGCCCGGTCACATGCGCCACCTGGTCGAACCGCACATTGCGGTGGACGACCACCGTATCCAAAGTGAAAGCGGGTATGGCCGGGTCGCTGGGCACCAGGCCCGCCTCCACCGGGTGGGCGAAGAGGTAGGCCAACGCCACGATCGAGGGGACGTATCGCGCCGTTTCCCTCGGCAGGAACCTCCGGACCTTCCAGAAGTCGCGCGATCCGGCGCGCCGGATGGCCTTGTTCACATTGCCTGGGCCGGCGTTGTAGGCCGCAAGGGCGAGGTGCCAATCCCCGTCGTAGATCTCATGAAGCCGCTTCAGAAAGCGACACGCCGCATCGGTCGCCGCGATCGGATCCCGGCGTTGGTCGACCCAACTGTTAATCTCCAAATCCTGCCGGCGCGCCGTATTGTACATGAACTGCCACAATCCCGTGGCCCCGGCGCCACTGCGCGCCAACGGGTTCAGTCCGCTTTCGAGGACAGGGACATACTTCAACTCCAAGGGAAGGCCGTGCCGGTCCAATGCTTCTTCGAACAGAGGAAAATACTGGGGTGCCCGGCCCATCATCCGGCCGAGGAATATGGGCCGGCGCCGCATCATGAACGCAATGCGATCGAGCACCGCTCCATGGGGCGCCAGGTCAAGGGTAGACCTGCGGTCGAGATCCGCCAAGTCCCTCAGGATGGCCGCCGTATCGAGATCCGCAGCCAAGGCCTTGCTGTCCGTCCCAGCATACCAGATGGCGCTGTCCGTGCTCACACAATGGGCTTCCGCACACCACGCCCACCACAGCGAGTCCACCCGGTGAACCCAAGCAGAATCGAGGGTTGGGACCAATGTGCTGGAGTCAGAATCAAGCACCACCACCGAGTGGACGCTGTCCGCGACCAAAGTCAGGACATCCCCTTGTGCCGATGCGGTCGGCAGACAGTGAAGTGCAAAGGCCAACCAGAGGGCACATCGCCCTGGTCGACGGAACCAGCCGTCAGGCCTTGTCCGCGTCATCCTCGGCCTTGCCGTCGTCCTGCGTGGCGTCCTTGAATTCCTTCACGCCGCGGCCGAGACCGCGCATGAGCTCAGGAATCTTCCGGCCTCCGAACAGAAGGAGGACGACCAGAACGATCAGGATGACTTGAGTGGGTCCGATGGCTCCCATGCGATGGATTTTGGGGCGAAGTTCGGAGAAAACAAGCCGTCATCCCCATTCCGGGGAATCAATTGGGAACGGGGACGTTGTCAATGAACCTGACGCCTCCGAAGTGAGCCGCTCCAATCGCCCGGAGCTCCCGCCCCAATTCCCAATGCGTATCGAGCGTGACGGAGTCGACCACGGCCAAGTATTCGACGGACCACCCGGCCTGCTCGAGCAAGCTCGATTGCCTCCGGACCTCCGTCACCGTCTCTGTCGCCGCAGCCACCGCTTTCAATGCGGCATGCAACATGGACGCACCCCCCCTCTCCCTTTCATCCAAGCGGACATTCCGCGAGCTCATCGCCAAGCCATCCTCTTCCCTGCGAGTCGGCACAGGCACAATGGTCAGATCCGGAAACTCACGTCGAACCAACTCGGACACCACAGCCAGCTGTTGCCAATCCTTCTCCCCGAAGTAGGCGCGATTTGGCTCCACCTGCCGGAACAGGGCCCGGACCACAGCCACAACGCCATCGAAATGCCCTGGGCGATGCGCTGCTTCCCACAACGCCGTCAAACCACCATAGTCTACCGGCGGAACGCGCTGCGGAACGCCGCCCGGATACAACTCGTGTGGCTGCGGAAAGACCACCGCATCCGCACCAGCAGACTCGGCCATCCGGAGGTCCACTTCCCGGGTATTGGGATAGGCCTCGAAGTCCGCTGCGTCGTTGAATTGGGTCGGGTTCACGTAGATGCTCACCACCACATGACCCGAAGGGCCGACCTCTTGCTGGGCTCTCCGGATGAGGTCAGCATGTCCTCGGTGCAAAGCCCCCATGGTGGGAACAAAGGCCACATGAGCGGTCGGGTCCGCGCCCTGTCTGGCCCGCTTCCAATCACCGAATGCATCATAAACCTCAAGTGCCATTGACTTCTGCCTTCCAGTCCGTTGCCTTCGATTCGTCGCCCAGAAGCGGTCCCATGGGCCGTTAATCTGTGTCAACGAACACGAATTTGAGGCGCTGAAAGTAGCCGAACCGCTTGAATTTCCGCGGTTTTCGAGCTATATTTGAGTGAGCCTGTTATTTCGGAAGATTCATGAGCAAGACCCGCATCCTCTACGTCAGTCAAGCAATTCAACCTTTTCTCCCGGAGAGCGACATCAGCAAGGCAGCCAGGCAAATCCCCCAAGGCATCCACGAACGCGGTCGTGAAATCCGTGTGTTCATGCCCCGTTACGGCGTCATCAATGAGCGCCGCCACCAACTCCACGAGGTCATTCGCCTGAGCGGCATGAACCTCAACATCAACGACACCGATCATCCGCTCATCATCAAGGTCGCCTCGATTCCAACCGCCCGGATGCAGGTGTACTTCATCGACAACGAGCACTACTTCAAGAAGAAGGTCACCTGGCTGGATGCCAAGGACAAGCTGGTTGGAGACAACGACGAACGCGCCATTTTCTTTGCCCGTGGTGTCCTCGAAACGGTCCGCAAGCTGTCTTGGGCTCCGGACATCATCCACTGCCATGGTTGGATGGCTTCCCTCGTTCCGCTCTACCTCAAAGAGCTCTTCAAGGACGATGCCCACTTCGAGAACACCAAAATCGTCACCAGCCTGTATGGCGAAGGCTTCGACGGCACCCTCAATGGCAGCCTCCACGAAAAGATTTCCTTCGATGGAATCGGAGCCGAGGCTGTGGAATCCATTCAGATTCCCACATTCGATGCCCTCAACGACATGGCCATCCTCCACTCGGACGCCCTCATCGCTGGTTCTGAAGAACTGACCGGAAAGACCGCTGCGCTCTTCCAGTCCTCGGACCTGCCCAAGATGCCGTACGCCGAAGCCAGCCTTGGTGCTGCCGAGGTGGCCAACTTTTACGACACCATCCTCGAGGGAAAGGAGGTGGCCGTTGAGGAGTAAGCCTGCTTCCTTTTCGTCTGGAATTCAGCGCCGTCGACCATCGGTTGACGACGGCGTTCCCCGACGGCCATTCTGCACGAACTTGCGTGCCCAATCCGATTCACCCATGCGTTCCGTACGCACCCCCTTCCTGTTCCTGGTTGCCTTGCTCAGCCTGATCGGCTGCAGAAAGCCCGACAGCGACCTCGGCCTCGGCCTCCAACCGGAAGGAGAGTTGCTCGACCTCCGAACAGACACCCTGAGCTTCTCCGTGGAGATGGTGCCGGTGGACTCTCTTCGAACCGATGAACGGAGCCGATTGCTACTCGGCAACACCCTGGATCCAATCAGCGGGCTCACCTCCGCTTTCTTTTCAACGGAACTCCGCCTGTCCCAAACCTCCATCGACTTTGGCACGGATCCAGTCTGTGACAGCGTCATCTTCACCCTGAGGTTCAATGGGCCCGCCTACGGCTTCAATTTCGACCAATACCTGAGTGTCGAACAGCTCGCTGACACACTGTCCATTGACAGCGCCTATTATGCCCGGGACCTGCCCGCCACGGTACCCGTGAACCTCGCCATCCCCGAAGATCAGCCTGTCCAGATGCACCCGTCCCAATCGGTCATCGTCGGATCCGATACGCTGTCCGCCCGGGTCCACATTCCGCTCGACCCCGCCTTCGGACAAAGCCTAATCGATGCGGACTCATCAGTCTACGCCACGAATGAAGCTTGGCGTGCACATTTCAAGGGGCTCCAAGTCCGTTCGCAATCCGGTGGCGGCGGCATTGTCTGTCTCGAACCCAATGCCGGCATCTCGTACATGACCCTTCACTACCACAACACGGAGGACACGACGAGCTACAATTTCATCATCAACAGCAATGCGGCCCGCGTGGGCCACTTCCAACACAGCTGGCCGCCAGAATTCGGCCGCCTGAACGACAGCCTCGCCACGGAAATGGCCGAGCGTGTCGCCCTTGTCGGGGCCGCCGGGTCATATCTCAGACTCGACCTGAGCGGATTGGACAGCCTGGACGCCGCCGACGGAACCATCATCAACCGGGCTGAAATCGTGTTGCCGGTGGAGGACCTCCCTTCGAAGCTGCCCCGTCCGTCCACCCTCACCGCCTTCATGAAAGGAATCAATGGCGGCCTCGAACTAACTCCGGAGGCGGCGGCGCCAGGGGTCACGTACGGTGGCACTTTCGACCCCGAACGAAACGCCTACGTGCTCAATCTTCCGGTCTACGCACAGCGACGCCTGAATGGAGAGGAAACCAGGCCCTACGTCTACCTCTACTCTGAGCTCTCCTCCGTGGCCTTGGAGCAAGTGGTGTTCTACACCACGATCTCATCCCCCGACGCCGCGTTCATCGTCACCCGGTCGGAATGAACCGAGCAGACGCTTCAATCTACCTTTAGAACCATGTGTGGAATCGTCGGATACCTCGGTGAACAACCCGCCTTTCCCTTGATCATCAAAGGGCTCAAGCGCCTCGAATACCGAGGGTATGACAGCGCAGGGGTCGCCGTCATCGACACGAAAGGCAGCCTCACTCACCACCGCAAGAAGGGCAAGGTGGACGATTTGCTTGCCCATGTCGGCGACGATGTGCCCACCGGCCACCTCGGCATTGGGCATACCCGCTGGGCCACCCATGGTCCCCCCAACGATGTCAACGCACACCCGCACCTCAGCGGGGACGGCCAGCTGGCGCTGATCCACAACGGCATCATCGAGAACTACCACGCCCTGAAGGAGACCCTGATTGCTCGGGGGCATTCCTTCTACAGCGACACCGACACCGAAGTCCTCGTCCACCTCATCGCAGAGGTCATGAAGAGCAGCGAGGAACTGGACTTGTTCGAAGCCACCCGTGTCGCCCTCAATGAAGTCGTCGGGGCGTACGCCATTGCCGTCGTGGACATCGCCCGACCCGATGAGCTGATTCTCGCCCGCAAGTCGAGCCCCCTCGTCATCGGCATCGGTGAATGCGAGTATTTCGTCGCCTCCGACGCCACCCCCATCATCGAGTACACGAAGAATGTGGTCTACCTCGAAGACGAGGAGGTGGCCCGCGTCTCTCTGTCCGCTGGGTTGAAAATCCGGACCATCAAGAACCACAGGGTCACCCCGGTCATCACCGAACTCGAAATGGCCCTCGAGTCCATTGAAAAAGGCGGGTACGAGCATTTCATGCTCAAGGAAATCCACGAGCAACCCAAGTCGATTGCGGACTGCCTTCGTGGCCGCCTCCGGCTCGGACACGGCACAATCCGCATGGCCGGAATCGACGACCACGAATCCATGTGGACCGAAGCCAAGCGCCTCATCATCGTGGCGTGCGGAACCAGCTGGCATGCCGGCCTCGTCGCCGAGTATATGTTCGAGGATTTCGTCCGCATCCCGGTCGAGGTGGAGTACGCGAGTGAATTCCGTTACCGGAACCCCGTGCTGGGAGAAGGGGACATCCTGATCGCCATCAGCCAATCCGGTGAGACCGCCGACACGCTCGCCGCCATCCGAATGGCGAAGGAACGCGGAGCTCACGTCTTCGGCATCTGCAATGTTGTCGGGTCGAGCATTTCTCGGGAGTCCGACAGCGGTGCCTACACCCATGCTGGTCCCGAAATCGGCGTGGCGTCCACCAAGGCATTCACGGCGCAGCTCACGGTCCTCGCCCTGGTGGCGATGCGGGTCGGCCAATTGCGCGGCACCATGGATCCCCAGCAACTGAACCGGCTGATGGTCGGTCTCGACGGAGTTCCCGAAAAGGTGGAGGCCCTGCTCAAGAAGGAGTCGGACTTCAAAGCCATTGCCGAAGCGTACAAAGCAGCACCCAACGCGTTGTTCCTCGGCCGTGGGTACAACTTCCCTGTTGCCCTGGAAGGCGCCCTCAAGCTCAAGGAGATCAGCTACATCCATGCGGAGGGATACCCCGCCGCGGAAATGAAGCACGGCCCCATCGCCCTCATCGACGAGAACATGCCGGTGTTCATCGTCGCCACACAGGATGCCCACTACGAAAAGGTGCTCTCCAACATCCAGGAGGTGAAAGCCCGAGGCGGAAAGATCATCGCCGTCGTGACCGCCGGCGACACCGAAGTGGCCCGCATGGCAGACCACACCATCGAAGTCCTCCCTGCCCAAGATGCGCTGGTTCCCATCCTGAGCACCATTCCGTTCCAACTCCTGAGCTACCACATCGCCGTCATGCTCGACCGCAACGTGGACCAGCCTCGGAACCTGGCCAAAAGCGTCACTGTAGAGTGAGGTCCTGGGCCAAAAAGGCGATGCGGTCCAGCATGGCCTCAAGATCTTCCGCCTCGGTCAAGGGGTTCATCAACGTGCACCGCAACCAAGTTTCTCCACCAAACCTGGTCATCACCACGTACTGTGGTCCTTCCTCCAAGTGCTTCTTGCGCAAGGCGGCCGTGAAGGCGTTGAGCTCCTCCGATGAGGTCGAATTCATCGACTCCGGCACATGCCGGAAACAGACGATGTTGGCCTCGGGCGGCATGGCCGACTCAAAATCCGGACGACGCTCCACCTGATCAGCCAGTTCCCGACCAAGGTCAAACAAGCGGTCAATCAAATGTCCCCAGATCTCGGCCCCATATTCCTCTAGGACGGCAGCCACGCGGGTGCTCAACATCCGCTTCGTGCATTCAAAGGTCCGCTTTCCGAAGTTCCACCACTCAGGTTCTTCAGCATCGCTCCAGAGGTATTCCGCCGCTTGAGTAAAGGGCAAGAAACTGTGGTCGTGGCGGCCGTACCAAAGCCCCGTGCACAAAGCCGGCACACCCATGACCTTGTGAAAGTCCATGGCCACGCTGTGCGCCCGCCCCAAGCCCGCCACCAGATGAGCGTATCGCTCACTGAAGACGGCAGGCGCCCCATGAGCGCCATCCACATGGAACCACAAACCGTGCTCTTCTGCAAAATCCGCCAGTAGGTTCAGGTCATCATAGGCCCCACTGCTGGTGGTGCAGGCGCTGCCCACCACGGACACCACACGCCGGCCTCTGGCTTCCATGTCCCGGAGGGCCTCGGTCAGTCCTTCGCCTGTCATCTTGTGTCGCGCGTCCGTGGCCACCAGGCCAACGCCCTCAGCGCCCCACCCCATGATGCGAACCGCTCGATCCACACAATAGTGCGCTTGATCAGACACCAGCACTGCGCCCAAACCATCATCTCCTTGCGTCCAAGGATCCGCATCGGGCCCGGCCTTCCAGCCTCGCGCAGCAAGAAGGGCCACAAGGTTCGCCAGCGTTCCCCCATGGCACATGACGCCACCGCACCCATCCGGCAACCCCATCATGCGGCCAATTCGGCTCATCAGAACTTCTTCCATTGCCGAATTGGTCGGCCCCATCTCGTATATGGCCCCTCCGTTGTTCAACATGTCGGTCACCATTCCAACCAAGGCCCCGTCAGGGAACGGCACCGCCACCTGATGACCCATGTAGCGGGGGTCCTGAAGCCGGTTGGACCGCTCGACCACCAGCCGCATCAACTCCACCAAACCCTCAGGGCGGTTGAGCCTGCCTTCCCAGAAACCCCGTTCATCGTCGGGTGGTGTCCACGGCATGGACCGCTGGGTATGGCGCGACTGGACCTCGCGCAGGTGCTGCTCCAAGTCCGCCACAATGTCCCGCGCCAACTTCCCGAACCGGTCTGGATCATAGGCCTTTCGCAAGAGAGGGTGCAGTGCGTTCATCAGGACAAAATTGGCACCAATTCAAGGGAAATCAGGAGGTCAGGGTCACCAGAACAGGTCGCGTGCTCTGGGCGTCCACATTGGGAGTTGTGGAAAAAGCGTGTATATCCCCGGGTGCTTCGACGGAATTGCTTTTCTTGCGGCCGGAAATCATTTTCAGAACCTCAAGATGAAGCACATCCTGTCTGCCCTCGCCTTGGTTGCCCTTTTCGCAGTCACGGCCAACGCCCAGAAGCAATTCGGCGGCGAGCACAACATCGAGCTCCAATTCACTCCGCTTGGTGACAGCCCCGTTGACGGCACCACCATCAAGTACCGGAACTTCACGGACGAAGAGTCCGCCTTCCGTCTGAGCCTCACGCTCAACAGCACGAACTCCAAGTCCATCGGCTTCCGCGAGTTCGACTTTAACGGTGTCGGTCGCCCCGAGCCCTACTTCAGCATCATGCCCGACGGTACGGTCATCGAAGGTGGCATCCCGGCCATCGCAGGCGCCTACATAACCTCCGGTGACGACGAGATTCCCAGCCCGGATCTTTACGACACGTTCAGCCAGAGCACCTGGATGGTCGCCCCGGGTTACGAGAAGCACTTCGATGCCGGAGGCGACAAGCTCAGCCCGTACATCGGCTTCGAGATTGGCTACGGTGTGACCAACTCCTCCTTCGAGCAGGAGTTCTGGAGCGCAGACGACGAGAACCAGGTCGGTGACCAGGACCAGTACATCGTCTGGACCCAGACCATCAGCCAGAGCGCCAGCATGTTCAAACTCGGCCTCGTGACCGGTTTCGACGCCTACCTCACGGACTACCTCTACGTGGGTGCTGAGGCCGGCCTCGGCTTCATGAGCTCCAGGGTCAACGACATGGAAATCGCCGCCACCGACAACGTCGCGTACAACCTCTTCTGGGGAACGCAGAACGCCGTCGACCCGAGCGACCTCACCGAGATGCCCGCTCCCATCCAGGGCAGCGTCGACCTCGTGGGCCACGCCTACAGCGGTCAGCACCCGGCCAACATCAACGACCGTCCCTTCTGGACCGGTACACAGCAAGGTGGTGCCCTCGGAACCCAGTTCCAGGCCCAGCTCCGCCTCGGCTACCTCTTCCAGTAATCGGAAATCAACCTTATTCGGAAAGCCCCGCCCTCACCGGCGGGGCTTTTCTTTTGCCCTGAAATTGGATGGGACATCCACTCTCCTCAATTTGGTCCAATGGCACTGCGCATCGAACTCGACCACGCCAGCCACGTCTGGCGCTCCACGGGCAATGGCGTCGACCTGAGCGTACCGGTCAATCCCCATTCCGGCCTTCCCTGTGCCTGGTACCGGGGACCCGCCACGGCCGAACCTGTTCGATCGAATGGGTGGGTCGGTTCCGTCGCGGAAGGAGGCAGCGTCAACTTTCGTGACGTGGCGTTCAACCCTCACGCCCATGGCACCCACACGGAGACCCGAGAGCACGTGCGGGATGAATTCCACCCCGTCGACGCCCTCGCCCGCTCTGGCGCCCTCCCCTTCCTTGTTCCGAGCCTGCTCATCGATGCCCATCCCGAATCCGTCGAAGATGACTGGGTCGTGCCACTAAGCGCATTGGCGCGACATGCTCCATGGATGCGGACCCATCAGCCCTCCGCCGTGATCCTTCGCTGCACCCATGGAGACGTCCAACGAGATTGGAGTCAGACAAATCCACCCTATTTGGACGCCGGATTCGCAGAGGAATTGGTGGCTCAAGGCGTCCAACATCTGCTCCTCGATCTGCCCAGCGTAGACCGCGAGGTCGATGGGGGTGAATTGAGGGCTCATCACGCCTTTTTTGGGCCCGTCTCGTCACCTCGTGAGGGCGCAACCATTTCAGAGCTTCTGTGCGTCCCTATCGGTCTCCAAGCCGGCCCTGGTCTGCTCGCCATGCAGGTGGCCCCCTTCGTTCATGACGCGGCGCCCTCCCGACCCCTCTGGTTCCCGGCCACCATCGAGGCCCACAAATGAAAAGGACCACCCTTGTGGGCCGGCCTTTCCGGTCGTTTTGAAAACACAGGGTCAGCCGTTCAAGAGAACCCGGAATGCCGCACCATCCCCAAGTTTCGAGTCGAATTCCACCCTCCAAGAATGGCGCTCGACAATGGCCTTCACCATGGCCAAACCCAAGCCTGAACCCGATCCGCGCGTCGTGAAACGCGGTTCAAACGCCCGTGCAGCCACCTCGGGGGACATCCCCGGGCCCGAGTCCTCGACCGAAACCACACCGGAATCCACGTCCAACTCAATCCACACCCGGCCCTCTCCGTCCCCAATGGCCTGCTGGGCGTTGAGGACAAGGTTGGCGAACAGCCGTTTCAATTGGTCGGCATCCCCCACCACTTCGATGTCGGGCCCGCCATCCAAAGTGGGGCCCACACCGTCTACGCCGTGCAACAGGACCACCTCCTCCAGAAGGGACCGCATCGACATAGGTTTCATCTCGCCTTGCGGCAAGCGAGCCAGCGTGCTGAATTCGTCCGCAATGCGGGACAACAAGTCAATCTGGCCCTGCAGTGTGCTCGACAACGCCACGATGCGCTCCCTCAGCTCCACCGGGTCGGACTCGCCATCCAGCGCCCTTCTTTCCAGTTGCTGGATGCCCAATTTCATCGGCGTCAATGGATTCTTGATTTCATGCGCTACCTGCATGGCCATCTCCTGCCACGCACTCTCCCGCTCCGACCGGGCCAACGCGAGAGCAGACCGGCGCACATTCTCCACCATCCGGTTGTACCGCTCCACAAGAACACCAATCTCATCGCCTGCGGCCGCGGAATACCGCAAGGGCTCCACCGGCACCTCCGGCCCCACCTCCATGCGGTCCATGAGTCCGCCAAGTCGCGCCAAGGGTTGCGTGATAGACCGGGTCAACAGGAAGGCGAGGGCAATCGCAGCTGCAAACACCAAGGCGAAAACCGCGCCCAGATTGCGGACAAAATCCAAACGGCCAGAGGCTTCCAGGCTCCGCGATGCGTACCTCAAGGCCACGAGGGCCACGGGGCGTTCCGCTGAGTTCAACTGATACCAGTAGGCGAGGTAGTCCCCGTCGCCCGTTGGCACTTCCAGCCGTTCCACGCCCTGGGCCAATGCAATCAACACGTCGGGGTCGACCTCTGTCGGGAACCCCGCGTTTTCCGAGTGACTGACGGACGAGGTCACAAACAAGCTGCCGTCCAGGCGATAGACAGCCAACGGCAATCCCTGTACAGCCTCAATCTCCACGATTCGATCTGCGAAGATCCCCGGCATCACGGTCCAACTCAAGGATGTGGCCTCCACCGTGTCTCCGATGGCGCCCCGCAAGACAAACCCCAGGCTCTTCGCCACAGCCGCTTCCTTCCGCACAAGTCGCGCCGCATTGTAGTCGGCGTCCAGCCGGGCAAAGCCAATGAGCGTAGCTGCACCCGTCAGGATGAAACCCAACGCGGTCACCGCCAGCATCGCCAGCAGCAGTCGTCTTCGTAAGGAGAGTCGAATCAAGCTTGTGGGATCAACCTTCAAGCGCTTCTGCGCCGCCCACAATCTCGAGAATTTCTGCGGTAATGGCCGCCTGACGGGCCTTGTTGTAGCTCAACTTGAGGTCGCGCAGCAGTTCGCCGGCGTTCTCCGTGGCTTTGTGCATCGCCGTCATCCGGGCGCCATGCTCGGAAGCGTGGCTGTCGAGGAGCGCCTTGTACAACTGGATCTTCAGCGTATTCGGCACGATGTTCTCGGCGATTTCCTCTCGGCTCGGCTCGAAGATGTAGTCCAACGACGTGGCCACCGTCTCGGCCGTCTCCTCAATCGGGGTCTGCTCAATGGGAAGCATCTGCTCGCACATCACATCCTGCACCGCCGCATTGACGAACCGGTTGTACAGGATTTCCACCCGATCGTACTGGCCGGAACGGAAAGCCTCCATCACTTGAGATGCCGCCTTCGCCGCACCTTCGAAATTCAGATCGTCGAAGACGGAGTGCGGCTCATCGCCCAGGTCGAGCGTCGTGAAGTGCTCCGTCCGGCGGAACACATCGGCCGCCTTCTTGCCGAGGCAGAGGATGTGCACCTCTTTACCGGCCAGCTCCTTCAGACGTTGGTTGGCGAGTTTGATGATGTTGTTGTTGAACGGTCCGCAGAGGCCACGGTTCGAGGTCACCGCCACCAGCAGGACCCGCTTGGTCTCCCGCTCGACGGCATAGGGGTTCTCTGACGCATCCAGGGACGCGCTCACATTGACCAGGATCTCCTGCAGCTTCTCGGCATAAGGACGCATCTGGGTTACGGCGTCTTGCGCGCGACGAAGCTTCGCCGCGGACACCAGCTTCATCGCCTGCGTGATTTGCCGGGTGCTCCCGACCGAGGCGATCCTGTTGCGTACTTCTTTGAGACCAGCCATGGATCAGATCAGCTGGCGAATTGCTTGCTCACCTCTTCGGCAGCGGCCTTCATCGTGGCCTGAGCCTCATCGGTGTACTTCCCGGTCTTCAACTCGGCCATGGTATCGGCGTGCTTGGTCCGGAGGTAATCCAGGTAAGCCGTCTCGAACTCCTTCACCTTGTTGACCGGCACATTCTTGAGCAGGTTCTTGGTTCCGGCGTAGATGATGGCCGTCTGCTCCTCCACCGGCATCGGGGAGTTCAGGTTCTGCTTCAGAATCTCCACGTTGCGCATGCCCTTGTCGAGAACGGCCTTGGTGGCGTCGTCGAGGTCGGAACCGAACTTGGCGAACGCCTCGAGCTCCCGGTACTGCGCCTGGTCGAGCTTCAGCGTTCCCGAGACCTTCTTCATGGACTTGATCTGGGCGGATCCTCCCACACGGCTCACCGAGATGCCCACGTTGATGGCGGGACGGACACCGGACAGGAAGAGGCTGCTTTCCAAGAAGATCTGACCGTCGGTGATGGAGATCACGTTGGTCGGGATGTAGGCGGACACGTCTCCAGCCTGCGTCTCAATGATCGGCAGGGCCGTCATGGAGCCACCCCCCTTCACCATCGGGCGAAGGCTTTCGGGCAGGTCGTTCATGTCCTTGGCGATGCTGTCGTCGGAGATCACCTTGGCGGCGCGCTCCAGCAAACGGCTGTGCAGGTAGAAGACGTCTCCAGGGTAGGCCTCACGGCCTGGCGGGCGGCGGAGAAGCAGAGACACCTCGCGGTACGCCACAGCCTGCTTGGACAGGTCGTCGTACACGGCGAGAGCCGGGTTGCCGGTGTCGCGGAAGAACTCGCCGATGGCGGCTCCGGTAAACGGCGCGTAGAACTGCAACGGAGCCGGGTCGGAGGCCGTCGCCGCCACCACCACCGTGTAGGCCATGGCGCCTGCTTCCTCCAACGTCTGCACGATGCCAGCCACCGTCGAGCCCTTCTGGCCGATGGCGACATAGATGCAGTACACGGGCTCGCCGCGGTCGTAGAATTCCTTTTGGTTGATGATGGTGTCAATCGCCACCGTCGTCTTTCCGGTTTGACGGTCACCGATGATGAGCTCCCGCTGGCCGCGGCCAATCGGAATCATGGAGTCGATGGCCTTGATGCCGGTCTGCAGCGGCTCGTTCACCGGCTGGCGGTAGATCACACCGGGCGCCTTGCGCTCCAGCGGCATGTCGTACAGGTCGCCTTCGATGTGCCCCTTGCCGTCAATCGGCTCGCCAAGCGTGTTGACCACGCGGCCGAGCATCCCCTTGCCCACCTTGACAGAGGCAATGCGGTTCAAGCGCTTGACGGAAGAACCTTCCTTAAGCTCGCCAGACGGCTCGAGCAGCACCGCACCCACATTGTCCTCCTCGAGGTTCAACGCGATGCCACGGACACCGTTCTCGAATTCGATGAGCTCACCAGCCTGCACATTGGACAAGCCATAGATGCGGGCGATGCCATCCCCCACCTGGAGGACGGTGCCAACCTCCTGGAGGTCGGCTTCGGATTGATTGCCGGCCAGCTGCTCACGCAGGATGGCGGATACTTCGGCGGGTTTGATCTGGGACATGAGGTCTGGAGTACGCTCAGTAAGCCGGTTCGTAGGGGTTGTTGGTGAGGTTGCGGTGCATCGTCCTCAAGGACTGGAACACCGAGGCGTCGATCATCCGGTCACCGACCCGCAGCTTGAAGCCGCCAATCAGGTGGGGATCGACTGTTTCCGACAATTCCACGCCTCCCTCGTGGACCTTGCCGATCAGGGCATTGATTTCCGCGCGGCGGGCCTCGTCAAGCGGCACGGCCGTCACGACTTCCGCCAGCACGACACCCCGCTCCTCGCGCACGAGGGAAACGAAGGCTTCAGCCATGTCCGCAATGAGTCCGGCACGCCCCTTCTTGGCCAGAAGGGCCAGAAAGGACACGGTCAGCTCATTGGCTCCGGAAAAGACGGACCGCACAATCGCTTCCTTCTTTTCAGGACGGACAACCGGGCTGGCGAGGATGACCGAGAGCTCCCGGTTCTCCTTCGCGGCCTGAATCAATGCACGCATATCCTGCTCAACGGCGTCCACTGCGTTCTGGTCCTTGCTCAGGCTGAGCAGGGATTTTCCATAGCGGCGGGCGACTGTGGTAGCAGACATGCGTTCAGTTCAATTTGGAATCTGAGATCATGCGGCCGATGAGCTCCTGTTGAGCACCACCATCCTTGAGCTCCTGGCGAACCAGCTTCTCCGCAATCTCGAGGCTCAGCTTCGCGACTTCCGCCTTCAACTCGGCCACAGCCGCGGCGCGCTCACCATCGATGGCCTGCTTGGCCTGATCGATCATGCGCTCGCCCTCGTCCTTGGCGGTCTGCTTGGCGTCGGCCACCAACTTGTCTGCCATGTCCCGCGCATCGCGAAGCATGCCGTCACGCTCGGCCCGGGCCTCCTGCAACAACCGCTCATTGTCGGACTGCAGGTTCTGGATTTCGGCGCGCGCCTCCTTGGCGGCATTCAGCGCTCCCTCAATTTCCTCTTCACGGTCCTTCAGACCTTGGAGGATGGGGCCCCATGCCATCTTGCGCAGCAAGAAGAGGACCACCAAAAAGGAGACCGTCGCCCAAACGACAGACCCGAAAGCGGGGTTCAACAACGCATCCATGTCGGAGTGCGCTGGGGATTAGGCGAAGACGACCAGCAGACAGACGATGACCGCGAACAGAGCGACACCCTCAACGAGAGCGGCTGCGACGATCATGTTGGCCCGGAGGTCACCACTCATTTCAGGCTGACGGGCCATGGCTTCGAGAGCGGATCCGCCAATGCGGCCCACACCGATGCCGGCGCCGATGGCAGCCACGCCTGCGCCGAGACCGGCGAGACCTTGATTCATGGATTCCAGAAGGATCATTGCGAGTTCCATGGTGTATGGATTTGGGTTGGTTGTGTTGTCTTAGTGGTGTGCTTCATGCGTGGCCTCACCGAAGTAGAGGGCAGCGAGGAGCGTGAAAACGTAAGCCTGGAGGAACGCCACCAGGAATTCGATCATGTACATGAAGATCATGAAGAGCGTACTGAACACGCCCGTGCCGATGCCGACACCGCCTCCGAACTGCTCTCCCAAAATGAAGATGAGCGAGGTGAAGGCCAGAATGATGATGTGTCCAGCCGTGATGTTGGCCGTCAAGCGGACCATCAGAACGAACGGCTTGATGAAGATGCTGGCGATCTCAATCGGAACGAGGATGAACTTGATGGGAAGTGGCACACCCGCCGGCCAGAGGATGTGGCTCCAGTAATGCTTGTTGCCCGACACCGTCGTGATCACGAAGACGAGCGTGGCCAGCACGGCCGTGATGCCGAGCGTGCCCGTGATGTTGAAGCCTCCGACGAACGGAATGAGGCCCAGCAAGTTGCTGAAGAAGATGAAGAAGAACACCGTCAACAGAAAGGGCAGATAGCGCTCCGCCTTCTTCTCGCCGATGCTCGGGATGGCCACCTCATCGCGGATGAACAGCACCATCGGCTCGAGGGCGTTCTGCAGTCCTTTTGGGGCCTGGCCTTTGCGCTTGGCGTATCCTCGAGCAGCAGAGGCAAAGAGCACAAGGACAAGGCCCATCATGAGGAGCATACCAAAGATGCTCTTGGTGATGGACAGGTCCACGATTTCAACACCACCAGCATGGTGGGTCTCGTGGTCATGTCCAACATGGTCCTCCTCAGCATGGTCGGCACCGTGGTCGCCGTGGTCGTGGGCACCGTGATCGTGACCGGAGGGGTCATGGTCATAGGCGGCCAAAGTTCCGTGGTCCATGGTGTACCACAAACCGGAAGACCCGTGGTGGGCGCCATGGTGCAAGGCGCTGCTCAAAAAAATATCGAACTGCCCGGATTCCGGTGCATACGCAATCACCGGAAGCGGAATGTGCACGTCCCCGATGATATGGATTTCGTGCGCGTCCTGAATGTGGTGGATGATGAATTCGCTCGGATTGAACCCAGCCTCGCTGTGGTCCGCCCCAGAGGCGGAAGCCGTTCCGATTGCCCCGAAAACAAAGCCAAGGGTCAGGCCTTTGAACATGCACCGCTTGAAACGGGAGAGGAGGGAAATCATGATCGCGTCCTGCGAATTTGGGTGCGAAGATAGTGCCCGAAATCCTTCCCGTTTCACCCCGGGCACGAACTCCCGGAAAGAAGTTTCAACGCGGGTCCGTGGGCGGAACAGAGTGGCGCATCGTCTCAGCGACGAGAATGCCGGTGAAGGCCGCGTAGACAAGGTAGGCCGCGAGGCCGAACACCTTGGGATCCGGGCCACCGAGGAAGAGGTAGACGAGAATCAGGATGAGCATAGCGAACATCTTGATCATCGTCGTGGCCATCACTTTGCGGACATGGCTGCCCGGAGTCGCCCCCTCTCGCGGACGGAGCCACCGCTCCAACAAGGGGGTCAGCACAGCCAGGAAGACCACCACGCCGGACAGCGGGTCCCTGGCCGCCTCCGTCATGAAGGGGGCACCCAGCGTCCGGATGAGCAACAGGGCGCCCAGCGCCGTCAGGAGATTGAGTGCGAGAAATTTCATCGGTTGACGTCACGGATGACCATCACCAAGGCGGCCGCCAATCCGAGCAAGGCGCCCAAGGCCGTGCCCCACGCCATCTCGTGTCCGGCGCTGAGGTCCCACCGACGGCCAAGCCAAGCCCCGCCCCCGATGGCAGCGAACAAGGTGGACGCCATGCCCGCATGGCGCATCACACTTCGATTGGAATCAGGCGCTTTGCTGGAGGGCCTGTCCGGCATGGTCCAGGTTCTTGACAGCGGGGTCTGGCGTTTTTGCCTCCACGCTCACGTCGTCCAGCTTGCAGACCCCTTCGATCCGAGCACCCGCCTCGACGGCCATGCGCCCATAGCGGATTTCCCCGCTCACGGCACTCGACGCCTTCAGCGTCAAGAGCCCGACCACGCGGAGGTTGCCCGTCACCACGCCTTGCGACTCACAGTCCTGACAATCCACGTTGCCTTCCACCCGGCCCTGGGCCCCGATGACGAGGCGGGCCGTCGTGTGGATGTCGCCAACGAAATGTCCGTCAATGCGGATGCTGCCCTCGCTGCGGATGGACCCTTCTACGAGGGTGCCCTCTACAATGCGGTTGATGCCTTGGTCGATGCCAACGTCGCGGTTGCGGTTGCGTGCCATGGTGCTCAGTTCTCGCGGTGCTTCAGTCCCGAAGGTAAAGCGCATCGAAGAATTGCCCGTATCCCTCGATGTCCTTGCCCTTGAACAGCTCCACATAATTCTCCGTGTGGATGACGAACATGCGGAATCCGCTCGTGTTCAGGTCGATCATGGACTCCCGGTTCGCGGTCAGGACCTTGTAATAGTCCATGGCCCGGTCTTTCCGAGGGAACGCCTTCACCAGCACGAGTTGGTTCTCGCGGTCGAGCAGGTTGCTGGTGACTTTGAGGTTGGCGCTGGCGAAGAACTGGCGGTTGAAGTCGGCCAGATCCGCCTTGGTTTTGTCCGACCCGCCTTCGCTGACCGGAATCACGACCGCGAAATAGTGCTCAAGCACCGGCTTGTCGGTGAAGTTGCCGAAGTCCGGCATCTGCGGCACGGCATCAGATTTTTTCTTGTCCTTTTTCTCCTTCTTGCCCTCGCCGCCGACGCCAAGGCCCTCCAAAATCTCCCGCGCCGCGATCGCCTGGTCCGAAGAATCGCAGGACGCGGTCACCTGTTGCAGTGCCGCGATGTAGTTGTCCCGTCCCCTCACCTTGCCGTCCAGCCATCCGATGCATTGGGCGCGCAGGAAACGGTAACGGCAATCCTGCGTGTGGTTCGGCACGGTGTCGAGCACCGCATTGATCTCCGTCAGCAAGTCCTGGTAATCCTTCTGGGCGTAATACCGGATCAGGTGCGCCTCATAGGCCGCCAACTCGTCGACCCGACGCTGCTCCTCGAAGTCCACGAAGTCCGGGTCCTCCACGAGTTGGGCCCATTCGCTGTCGGGATAGAGCAGGGAAATCTGGTCCGCCCAGTACTGGGAGTTGCAGGTCGCGCAGAACGGGTTCTGGTAATTCTCGGTCTCCTCGAGGAAGAGGTAGGTCCGGTACAGCTGGTAATGGGCCAGCGGATGCTCCTCACTTTCCGTGAATCGGTCCAGCAGGTCAATCCATGCCTCGATGGCGTTGTCGGTGTCGTCCAACTTCTCCTTGTAGATGACTCCACTCTGGTAGACCGCTGTGGCCGTCTCCACGTCGGCTGCGGCACGCTGCTCTTCCGCGCATGGCAGGGTCTCGAGCAGCTCCTCCGGCGTCGGCAACTCTCCGCCAGCAGCCAACAAGTCCATGGAGGCGACCTCCTCGGCCACCTCTTCAATGGTCCCGAACCCAGCCGCCAGCTTGCGGCTCCGGCGCCAGTGATCTTCAAGGGGTCGATCTCCCCATTGATTCAGGAAGTCGGTCCGACCCTTGTCCCGCAGCGTAGGGTTGTAGGGCCAGAACGCCGTCGCGGCTCCAGGCACCGCCATGCTTTCCGCCAGCGCCACCTCGGCGAGGCGTTCGGCCTCGGCCGCCGCCTCTTCCTGGGCGATCCGGAGGCCGTCAATGATCTCCTCCATCCGCGCATACCGGGCGTCCTCGTCCAGGTTGCAGATGTCGCGGAGACTGTCGTTCCGCACGATGACCATCAGCTGCTCCACCAGTTCCGTGAGGCTCTTGGCATTGTTGCTGACCTCCTGGAAACGGGGATGGTCCTCGTCCATGTTGGCCAGGGTGCTGTCGTAATACGCCTGCGCCAATTCGTATTCACGGTCCTCCAGGTGGAGGTCGGCGAGGGACAGGAAACTCTTCATCCGCGGGCGGCGGTTGCCGGAGTCCTCGGCCAGAGCGTCCCGCAGGTAATCCATGCCCTGCTCACGGTTCAGCTCCTCGAGCTCGATTTGGGCCAAGGCATAGTAGATCTGATCGCGGTAGTCCTCGTTCTTGTCCTCCTCCAGCATGTCGAAGAACAACTCCTTGATCTCCATGCTGTCCCCCCGCCGCCGGTCAAACGCCAGGGCCTGCTGCATGCGAGCCTGGAACTCCATCTCGTAAGGGGTCTTCAACTTGACCACCTCTTCGAACAGGTCGATGGCCTCGCGGTTGCTTCCGTATTCCCGCTTGAGTTGCGCGAGAACGAACAAGGGGCGCGCTCGATCCCGCTTCGGTTTGATCATCGGAATGGCCCGCTCGATGGAACGCATCGCTTCGTCGATGTTGTTTTGGGTCAGGAGAAAGGCCGCTTGGACGAGGAAGGCATCCGCCCGAAGCTCGTCCGAAGCATCCCGCTCGCCCACCGCCTTGAGCAGCGCCGAGTTCGCCTTCGGCATGTTCTCCATGGCCATGTAGGTCCGAGCGAGCCAAGCCCCGGCGGCCACTTGGCTGTCCGGCTCCTTGTGCTTCCGTTGGAGGTATTTGAACACCTCTTCCGCCTTCGCAAGGTCTCCCTTGTAGAAGTGGCCCTTGCCGATGAGCGTGTAGTTGTCGTCGATCCACCGGTTCAACTGCGGGCGCTTGAAGTCCTTCTGAACGCTCCGCGGCGGCGTCATCGCATGTCGATCCACCACGCGCGAACACTTCTCAATGGCCCGCTCCATCAGGGGATACAAGAAATCCGCCTGGTCCTCGGAGCCATAGATGAACAAGGGAATCACCTCGTCCCAGTTCTCCTCATGGGTTTCGGCAAGCTTCTGGTCGGCCTCCTCCATGGCAAGCCGGGCAAAATGAAACCCATTGAACCGCGACGTCGTGTTGTGGTAGGCCCGATAGAATCGGCCGTCCCGCTGCGTTGTGCATCCGATCGACCCCAGCAAGAGCATCAACGGCACCGCACCCCACAAAAGAGTGATCCTTCTTGAGGCTCGCCGGGGTGGGGTCGGTGTGAGGGACATGTTCGACTCGGGGTTCCGAGCGACCAACTCGGAAGCCGCGAAAATATTGCAATCCGGCCGCCCCGAAGACAAATTCATGGCGCATCCTTTCGTTGTCGTCCATCTTTGGGCAACCAATCCGAGAGAGGATGTCCAAGGTCCCCCCGTCCGAACCCACACCGCCCAAACGGTTCAAGCTCATCCTGCAGGAGGAGGGCACCTTCGCGGAGTACTGGTCCATGCGCGTCCAGCCGAACCAACTCCGGTTCCTCGCCGCGCTGTCCATCCTGACCGTCTCCCTCATCACTTACGCGCTGGTGGCCCTAACCCCATTGAAGGAGCGGGTCGTGCCTGGATATGTCGCCTCCGAGACCCGAGCCATGCAGGCGGACTCCTGGCGGGCCGCCGACTCACTGACCACCATCCTCGACCGCCAGTCCCGCTATCTCGACAACCTGCGGGCCATTCTCTCCGGCGACCTTCCAGCAGGCGCTCTGGCCGTCACCCCAGACCTCGCCGTTCCTGATGCCGATGCCTCCGACCAACTCGACGCCCCACCAACGACCGCTTTGGACGGCCTCCGCGAACGAGTCGAAGAGGAAGACGCTTTCGCAGTCAACCGTCCCAACGCCCTCAGCGAATCCGGTCTTTGGATGCCCCCAGTCGAGGGCACCATCTCCTCAGAATGGAACCCCGGCATCGGCCACTGGGGAGTGGATCTCGTGGCACCGGAAAACACGCCTGTCAAAGCCGTGGGAGGTGGCACCGTGGTTTTCGCGGGGTTCACCTCCGGTGGAGGCCACACCGTCATGGTGCAACACGAACGCAACCGTGTTTCCGTCTACATGCACAACAACCGGACCCTGGTCGCCTCGGGGGACCGGGTCGCACAGGGTGAGCCCATCGCCATCATCGGCAACACCGGAGACCACAGTTCGGGCCCCCACCTCCACTTCGAGTGGTGGGAATCCGGAGCCGCTGTCAATCCGGCCCTCCGAATCCGACTCCAAAATTGATCAGGTCGTCGTGACCACGGCGGAGGCCGTCCAAGACATCATGTTCCGAAACGCCTTCACGCGCTGCTCGAGCCGGTCTCCGGTCACTGCACGAATGCCTTCGGTTCCAAAGGATTCGCAGGTAAAGCTCGCCAAGGCACTGCCCACAACGACACCCTCCTTGAGGGTCTCAAAATCTGTCGAGCCGATCCGCGCCACATGGGCAATGAAGCCCCCGGCAAACGTGTCTCCCGCGCCCGTCGGATCCACCACATCCTCCAGCGGCAGAGCTGGACAGAAGAACGTGACCAACTCCCCGTCCTGGTGATGGAACAGCAACGCGCCGTGCTCCCCCTTCTTGATGATCAAATAGCGAGGGCCCATGGCGAGAATCGCCTTGGCCGCGCGAACGAGGCTGCGTTCTCCACTCAGTTGACGCGCTTCCTCATCGTTGATGGTCAGCACATCCACTCGGGCGATGACCGCCTTGAGCGGCTCGAGGGCGATGTCCATCCAGAAGTTCATGGTGTCCAGCACGACGAGCTCAGGGCGCGCCTCCATTTGATCGAGGACGGATGCTTGTAAAGTTGGGTCAATGTTGCCGAGCATGAGCCACTTCGCTTGACGCCAAGCCGCTGGGATGACCGGCTTGAAATCCGCAAGCACATTGAGCTCCGTGGCCAACGTGTCGCGGCCATTCATGTCCTCGTGGTAGGATCCAGCCCAGAAAAAGCTCTTTCCCCCTTCTGGACATTCCACGCCGTCGAGGCCCATGCCCGCTGACGTCATGGCCTCCAATTCTGCCTTCGGGAAGTCCTCCCCGATGACACTGACCAAGCCCGCCCCCACACCAAGGCGAGTGGCCGACCATCCAATGTAGGTTCCTGCACCGCCTACGATGCGCTCACGCTCACCGAATGGGGTTTTGATGGAGTCGAAAGCGACCGTCCCGACGGCCACGATGGAGGAAGAATTCCAGCTCATGATGCGAATGAAGGCCGCAAAGGTACAGGACGTGCTGCGCCCCCCTGTCCATTGCACCAAATGGGAACATCGTGTATCTTTGCGCTCCCTTCGAAAGAAGGGTTGAGCATTCCCCTATAGCTCAGCTGGTTAGAGCGACTGACTGTTAATCAGTAGGTCCCTGGTTCAAGTCCAGGTGGGGGAGCCACAAAAAACCCCGGGTCTCGGCCCGGGGTTTCTTTTTGTCTGTGTCTTCGTTTTCCTTCTGATTCACAGAAGGTTGATCCGGCTCGCGAGGATGTCCTTGTAACTGCCTCCAATCGGAATCTCCTTCTCCATGCCCTTGACCTGGATCATGGAATACTTGATGCTGTGGATGGCGTCGAGGTTGACGATGTAACTCCTGTGGACCCGCATGAAACGGCGCTCATTGAGCTTGTTCTCCACGTCTTTCATGGTGCTGTGGATCGTGAAACTCTGCTCGGGCGTGTGCACGACCACATAATCCTTGAGGGCCTCGATGAACAGCAGCTCATCGTAGTCGATCTTCATCAATCGGCTCCGGTTCTTGACAAACAGGTACTCGGCCGTTTCCTTGTGTTCGGCCATGTTCCGGAGGAATTCGTTCTCCAGCCGGGCCTCCTGCTCCTTGGCAAACTTGTGCAGGGCCATCTCAATGCTCGTCTGCAAATCAACGTCCTTGAACGGCTTGAGAATGTACCCGTGGGGCTCCGCTAGCTTGGCCTCCCCCAGGGTGCTGCGGTCCGCGTAAGCCGTCAAGAAAATGATCGGCACGTCGAGGGTGCGCTTGATTTCCTCGGCAGCCGCAATGCCGTTCATGTCTCCTTTCAACATGATGTCCATGAGGACAACATCGGGTCGGTGGCGGACGGCCAAATCAATGGCGTCCTCCCCGTTGTCCGCCGTCGCAACGACATTGTATCCAATCTTTTCGAGGGTCTGCTCGATGTCCTTCCGGACGATGCTTTCGTCCTCGGTGACCAAAATGTTGATCGACATGGTTCAGGTGGGTTCAGGTTTGGGGCCAACCCGTCGAATCGTTCGATGGAAGCGCGAGCTTCAACCGTCAAACAGGCTTTTTGGCCGCCGAAAGCTAACCAAAAAGCGCGTTCCTCCGTCACTTTCCGCCAAGAGTTCGGCGTCCAGCTGCTCGCTTAGCGCCTGCACGAGGTACAACCCCAGCGAGTCCCGCCCACTCCAATCAAAGCCTTCCGGAAGCCCAACACCATCGTCTTTCACCTCGATTTGAATCTCCTCCTCATCGGGCTTTCCTTCGACCTCTACCGCTTTCAATCCAACTGAAATCGTCCCGCTCTCTCGGCCTTCAAACGCGTATTTCATCGCATTCGACACCCACTCATTCAAAATGAGTCCACACGGAATGGCCTGATCCAATGGAGCCTGGACGTCATCGAGGTCGGTGATCAACTCCACCCGCGTCTCGGACTGATATCCCTGAATGATGTTGCCGGCAATGCGGGTGAGATACGACGGGAAGCCGATGTTCGATACATCCGTGTTCTGATAGAGCGTCTCATGGATGATGCTCATCGTGGACACCCGGTTCTGGATTTCCTCCAAACCCACGATGGCATTCTTGTCCTGCACAAATTTCTTCTGGAGGTTCAGGATGGAGTTGATAATCTGCAGGTTGTTCTTGACCCGGTGGTGAACCTCCTGGAGCAGGATTTCCTTCTCCTTCAATGCGCCCCGAATCGCCCGGTCGATGCGTTTGCGCTCGGTGATGTCGTACGCTATGGCGCTGATTTCCGGTGTTCCTTCAACCATCTCGATGGGGTTGAGGAACAATTGAAGCCACCGCCTCTCCCCTTCTTCCCGGTCAGGACCCATGGCCCATTCAAAGCGTTGGGGGGTCCCATTCAGGGCGCGTGTGAAGCGGTCACCGAGATCAAATCCATTCCACTCCTGGCTCTGGTCCACCTGCCCTGCGAGCAGTCGACTCAATTCCGGCAGGTTCTCCCCACCACTTCCCGACTCTCCCAACCACGTCATGAAATTGCGGTTGGCGCTGGTCACGACATGGTCCGCCGTTTCCGTCCAAATGATGAAGTCTTCTCCGGATTCCACGATGCTCCGCATCCTCGCCGTTGCGCTGTGCAAGGCCGCCTCAGCTGCAATCCGCTGTTCAATCTGCTGGGTCAATTGCTGGTTGGCTTCCTCCGCGACCTCCGCCCGAATCCGCTCCTGCATAAGCGAGTGGCGGTCCGTGACGTCTGAGAGGTTGACCTGAACTGCGGGCTGCCCATCGAAAATCGTCAACCTCCACTTCAGTGTAATCCGCTTCCCATTGCCTGGCAATTCCAGCTCCCATTCTTCCACATTCCGGCCCTGCCGGGCTTCTGTAGAGCTGTGCAGAATCCGCTTTCGATGTTCATCGGGGAACATCGATTCAAACCTCACTCCTTCCAAGGCGGGGGACACCCCTTTGAAAAGCGATGCCGCCACAGGGTTGGCATACCGCACGAGATCATCGACCAAGATCAGAATGCCATTGGGGGAGCTCTGCACGAGCAAACGGAACCGCTCCCGTTCCTGAATCAAGTCGTATTCGATGCGTTTCCGATCCGAGATGTCGTACATCATCCACACCTCAGAACCATCCTCCAGGCGACCCTTTCCAATGTCGAGATTCAACACCTCTCCATTGCGGTTCTGCATCATCCAGTCACCGCGATCAAAGACGCCGCTGCCGTCGATGGGCTCCAAGTTTCCAATTCTCTTCAGGCCCAGTTGCGTCACCGGATCGCCGATGACCTCCTCGCGGTGGTCCACTCCGATCATGGCCAGAAAACGGGAATTGACGTCGAGAACCACATCATCCTTGACTTGGACGATGGCCTCCTGCGCGATGTCATTGAGCCTGCGATAGTGTGCTTCCCGATCCTGCAGAGCTTGTTGACGGTATCTCGATTCACTGATGTCCGAGATCTGCACGAGATCTGTGGCATCCGGACCAGGCGACAGCCGCAATTCCACATGAAACGGTTCCCCAGCTGACCGCATGGCCTGCAGCTCTAGACGCAGAACCCTTCGATCCACCACGGGAACACACTCCCACCGGACATCGAGATACGTGCGGTCCTCCTCTCTCCATTGAAGCCACCCACCCTCGAACCAGTCCGGGTTTTCAGGAAGACCCCCTTTCCATCCAAACAAAAAGATGGCGTGTCGGTTGGCCCGAATTGCCCGGCCATCGCGCACCAGGACAATCGCCGACGGAAGCCGGTCCATCCAGCCGTCCGGCCACCCCTCTACTCCTCTCGCGTTGTCGCGGCTCATCTCATCGATCGGTTTTGGTTCCGTTCACCTTGACAATCCGACCGGCGTCATACTGCCGAATCAGTGTCACATTCCCAGAACCGTCGAAATATCGCCAATTGCCGTCGCGAAGACCACCCTTGTACGATCCCACCCATTCTCGGATGCCCGTCGGCCAATACCCCACATGCTCACCGCTTGGAATCCCCGCAACGAAAGCACCTTCAAACACCACCTGGTCCTCCGAATTCCGATGGACCCATTGGCCATCCCGCTCACCCTCCACATAAGCACCTTCACGCCGATCATCGTTGACGTGTTCAACCCAAGGGCCCTGCTTCCGTCCACGCTCATACAAGCCGATGGCCAAGACCTCTCCGGAGGCCGACCATTCCGTGAATTCTCCGTCTTCTCTGCCTTTCCGATAGCGCTCGTCGCGGTGCTTGGCCCCATCCAGGTGATACCAGATCCACCGGCCATGCCACTGGCCTGCCCGGTACCCTCCCTCCTGTTCCAGCCGACCATCCCGGGCAAAAAACTGCCATTCTCCGTTGCGCAATCCTTCCGCATATGGCCCTGACGCCTTCAACTCTCCTTCCGGCCAAAACTCTGTCCACGGACCCGTTCGTCGACCAAGGCTATCCAGCATGCCCGTCGCGGTCAACACGCCGTCACGAAAGACCTTGACCTCCACCAAATGCCCCGTCTCATCGTAAAACCGGTGAGTGCCCATGGGTGTGTCCTCCCGCCAAGGTCCAGATCGAGAAACCTCACCATTGGAATGAAACGTCTTCCTCACATCCAACACCACAGCCTCTGGCGCATCCTCTACCAGCTCACCCCGGTGCCATGTTTCTGTGGATTCCAAATCCCCTTGTCTTGAAAATCGTTTGAACACCCCTTCCTTCAATCCCCGTTCCCATGGACCTTCTTCCCGGATCCGACCATTGGACCAGAACGTCATCCACTTTCCTGTTTTCCTCCCTTGATCGTCGAAACGGTTGACCTCTTCCACCCAACGCAGCAAATCATCCCGGTATCCTGATCGTTGGATGATTCGACCGGGACCTTCCTCTTCGTCCTGGGCAAAATCCAAGGCCACACCCTCCTTCACACCATTCGTCCAAGGAATCGTGGCCACCACTATGCCGCGGTCATCCAACACCCGCTCCTCCCCCTCCAGGACATCGGCGTTCCAAGGCCGAATCCTCCGTTGCACGCCCGTGGTGTCCCACCGGATCTCCTCGCCCTCCTTGACCCCCTGTTCGTACCGCAGGGTCGTCTCCACACGCCCCTGCTCATCGTAGAAAATCCATTCTCCTTCCAGCTGGCCCTGCCTGCGATTTCCCTCGCTCTTTCGAGTACCATCTTCGTGATACGATTGCCAGAACCCCTCTGGGATGCCATTGACAAGCCAGCCTTCACTGCTCACCTCACCCGAAGGAAAGCGATATTGAACCCGGGTCGAATCCTGTCCAGCCACCTGGCAGACTCCCACGAAAAGGAGCAGGACGAGAGGAAAAATCCGGAGCCAGAACATGCTTGCAAGTTGCCACACCGATCCCAACGGCAAAGGGGACCAAATCATGATTTTCCCCGCACCGATATCTCTATCTCTTTTCTAAAAAAGAAACCATCATAGTCATCGGGATGTGGAAACGGGGGAAAAGATGGTCACGCTGAATTTGGAGTGGATGTCCATCCACACAATTTGATGATTCTTGAACGCATTGTTCACGATTGGAAAAGCGTGGGCTTCAAACACATGAAGAGGATATCCACGGTTTGTTTCCCACTGTGGATGAGCTGGTGATGGAGCAAGTGATGAGCGGATGGGCTGTGGACATCCACGAAAATCCTGTGGGGATGAATCGGAGAACAGGACGGGTTTTCAAACGAGATTTTCGGTCCGTTTTGACAAGCCGGCAAGAGGGCCAAACCACCAAATTTTTTTGTGCTTGGGTTACGCACAGAAATCGGTGCGAATCCACAATGGATTGTGTATCGCGAAATCCGGGTTCGAGAGGCAACTTGCAACCATGAGGATTCACTTGGCAAACGACCATGCTGCTGGGGACTTGAGGGTTGCTCTGATGGCGTGGTTGAACGATCGCGGCATCGAAGTCGTCGACCATGGCACACCAGACGGCTCCAGTGTCGACTACCCGGATCATGCTCACCCGCTTGCAGAAGGCGTTGCGGCAGAAGGCACCATGGGCATTTTGATCTGTGGCAGCGCGAACGGCGTGGCGATGACCGCCAACAAGCACCCGGAAGTGCGGGCAGCCATTGCTTGGCGACCGGACATCGCTCGTCTGGCCCGGGAGCACAACAACGCCAATGTCCTCTGTCTCCCCGCCCGTTACCTCGCCATTTCCGATGCTCTCGATTGTGTGGCCACCTTCCTGGACACC
>PKDZ01000025.1 GCA_002862785.1 Flavobacteriales bacterium | reverse complement strand
CAGCAACACGACCCCCTACCCTGGATCACAGAGGGGGTTCTCGACGCCGAGTACAAGGAGTATCTCCTGCTCGCATGGCTCCAGAAGCTCAAAGCCGAGTTCCGCCAGACCCGGCTTTACCCCGCACTCACTGACCTCATCCGAAAGCACAAGGAACTGGGACAGCTCCAAGCCGAACTGGTGGCGGGCAAGGAGCGCGGAGAGGCCGTCGGAATGGACCTCAAACGGCTACGCGTCCTGAGGCAGGCCGCTGGAGACCACGTCGGCCTCGATGACTATCTGGACAGCCTCATCCAACGGGCTCTGCCCCACCTGAGCCTGGCCATCGAAGAGGGCAAGACCCTGTACGACCTCATCGAGAATCAATTGAGATTCACCCCCGTGGGCATCCAACCCCTGCGCATGGAAGAAGGATATCTCATCCTGACCATCGGAAAACCCAAGGGGCGTTCCCTCCGCGCCTATCGGTTCCACAAATCGCGCATCCTCCGGGGCGGCGAAGCTTACCTGCACCTCCAGCTCGAATGTGTGGAAGAGCGGACAGCCTCACACTGCGAACCAGCCGAGTCCATCAAATGGTCGCTTATAGGACGGCATCGGGACCTTCCCCAGCCCGCGACTTTCCACGCCCATGTCGACTGGGCGGTTCCCTTGCAGCACACGTTGCTGCCGATTGCCCGTCGCCGGCTTCTTCAGGAGCTCACGCGGGCATGACCGTCACTTGACGATCGTGACCTTGATGGCGGACGGCCCCTTGTGGCTCTGCTCCACCTCGAAGGTGACCTTGTCCCCTTGCTCGACCTCTTCTTTCATGTTGGTGACGTGGGCGAAGATGCTCTCGCCGCTGTCCAGGTCACGGATGAATCCAAAGCCCTTGTCAGGATTGAACATGGTCACCTTGCCGCGGCGCGTCTTGTCCTCCGGCGGCATGTCCTCATCCTTGGGCACACTGATCTGGATGTCCTCCAGGTTGATCTCCTCGCGTTCGGTGGGATCGGGCGGCTCGTCCACAATGCGACCGAACTCATCGACATAGGCGATCATGTCCGGGCTATCCAAGGTCCGCTTGTTGGCCTTGGCCTCCTGCTTCTTGAGCTCCTTCTCTTTTTTCTTCTTGGCGCGCTTCGCTTCCCGCTCACGCTTGCCGAACGTTTCCTGTGATCGTCCCAAATCAGTGAATTTTGGCGCGAAGGTAGCGGTTCGCCTCGGGGCTAGAACCCCGGCGGTTCACGACTTTGTCCACGAAGGGCTCGAGGTTGACCCCAACGTCGTGGACGCCCGGCTCAGGTGAGCGACTCGATCGTCCACGGTTGGCTTCGAAACTCCCGGACCTCGCCTTCGGTCGCCCCGGACAACACCCCCGCAATCGGCGCGTCGGCCGAAATGGCCTGGAACCGGCCCAACCCCGGAACCTCGAAGGGACCGAGTCCCACGCCAATCAGCAGGCGGGCCTGACCGCTGACCACAATGGCCCCGGGCCCAACCTCGTCGCGGGCACGGTCAAGGTCCAACCGGGTGGCCATGGCGCACAAGGCCTCGCATCGGGCCAGCCGCTCTCCGGCCTGTTCCATTTCTCTTTGGACCATGGCCCGGCCCGTTTCGTGCTTGTCCCCGGCCGTGCTCTTGGTCTCCTTGCCAAGGCTAGAGGACAACTCCTCCATGGCACTCCGCGCTTCGACCAGTGCATGATCGAGAGCCGTGCGAAAGGCCGCGACCACCGTGTTGCGGTCCGGGCTCATCGCATCAAGGTCCGCCAGACACCGTCCAACTCGCGCATTTCACAGGACAAGGAGGCCGCCGTCCGGAATTCCGCGTGAACGACCACCACCCCATCGGGCTCGCGTTCGGCCCACAACATGACATCTTCCCACTCGGTCTCCCGCAAGGTCGACTGCTGCTTTCGGGTCTCACTCAGGAAGGCACTGCCCTTGAGGAAGGTCTCCACTTCCAGCTGGTACTCCTTGAAACGCGGCATCGCCTCCTCGGCCATCCACGCCTCAGCCTCCTCCCAACGCCGCTCATCCACGGCGCGCATGAAGGCGGTCACCATGCGCCTTTGCTCTCCATTGAGCAGGACATGCCGCGTCTCCACCTGCCAACCCGCCTCGGGACCGTGCTGCATGTTAAGCCCCCAAAAAGACCGGCCATCCGGATCAATCCGGACCCGATAGCCGCCCTCTTCCTTTTGCTCGCAGAGGCAATGGGACACCGCGAACTGCTGACGCTGTCGGGCCATTTCCGCCGCTTGGCGTTCCTGCAACTCGGGCGCCATGCCGGTCAGAGTCCGCGTCAACTTCTCCTGTTTCCAGCTCTGCCACTCCAACCAAGCCTGCCGCTCATCTTCCAGCACGAAGGCCGCTGCGGTCTCAAAATCCCCATCCAAGCTGGTGAGGAGATGCGCGCGCGCGACCGCCTCCCATCCACCAGGACACACATCCACATCCTGCGCCTGCATCCAAGGCAGGCCGAGGGTCAGAACACTGGCGGTCATCAGCAGAAAGGAGATCGAAACGCGCATGCTTCAAACTTCGGGCAAATGGACCAAGGCCCATGCCCTTTGGCCCCCAACGCTTCACAATCGACTGACTTGTTCATTGTCATCACATCGGATGACGAACGTCAACCAGGCATCCAGGGAAGCCGCGCACTTTGCCAATTCCAAAGGATTGCCGCATGTCCCACATCCCCCTCCCCGTCGCCCCCGAGTCCCCGTTGTGCCCCGATCTCGGCTTCCTGCATGCCCGAGCCAATGGCCGGATGATTCCCGCCTTCATCCACCCGGATGCCATGCGGGCCCTCCGGAAGACGTGGGACACCACGGAGCACGACATCCTCATCTGCACCCATCAAAAAGTGGGCACCCACCTCACCAAGAAGTTCATCGTCGAGATCCTCCGTGAAGCGGGCGCACTCCCAGCGGGCCATCCCGCCGGGGAGGGCGACATCGGGAAAGGCGCCGTCCCTTGGCCCGAGGTCACCGCCTCCCAACACGGAATGGAGGCCTTCCTCGAATTCCTCGAACAGACAAAAGGCCAACCCCGGGTATTCTACACGCACGCCAACGTGGATGAACTGCCCGTTCGCCGCCTCCATCCCAAGACCAAGCTGGTCATGACCTACCGGGATCCAAAGGGCGCCGCCATCTCCCAATTCCACTTCTACAAGAAACACCCGACGCTCGGAGTCTCACCCGACCTCTCCCTCGAGCAGTTTGTGGACCTGTTTCTCACGGGCGACCTCTATTTCGGTGATTACCACAAGCACGTCCAGGCCTATTTTGACTCCGGGCAACATGGCGTCTGCCCCGACCAGGTCTGCATCCTGCGCTATGAAGACCTCGTGGAGCACAAGGTCGAGTCCGTCTGCCAACTGGAACAGGCGCTGTTCGGCAAGAGTCGCCTCACGGAAGAGCAGCGCAACGCAGTGGCAGCCGCCACCGAATTCAACACAATGAAGCAGTCCATCCTCCAGAATCCGGGAACCTTTCATTTCAATGCCGAGCGCTTTTTCCGTTCCGGTCGGACCGACGATTGGAAGGATCAACTGACCGCGCGGCAGGTGGCCGCCATCGACCGGAAGACCCTCGAGCAGTGGGGCTCCCTGTCCGCTCCTCTTGTGATCAAAGGTTGTTCAGAATCCTGCCCCGGACGAACGAACTTGGCCGCATGACCGACAGGACCCCTCCCGAACTCGATCACCTCCGCCACATCCTCACGCGCGACCTCGGCGCTCTGGCAGCAGAGGTGCAGGCGACCCCGAATGACCTCCTTTGGGAAAGCGTGCCCGGCGTCACCAATTCGGTCGGCACCCTCGCCGTCCACCTGTGCGGCAATCTGCGCCACTTCATCGGACACCACCTTGGCGACGATGGCTATGTGCGGCAACGGGAACACGAGTTTTCGGGACGTCCCCTGCCCAAGGAAGAGATCCTCGCTGAAATCAAACGGGCCCAGGACGCCGTGGAGGCCGCACTGGCCAACTTGGACCCCAAACGATTGGACGCGCTCATGCCGTCACCTCCCCCACACCACGCCGGACGGACGGTCCGCTTCTTCCTCATTCAATTGAGTGGCCACCTTTCCCGCCATACGGGGCAGGCCAACTACCTCCGACGCATCCTACAAGCCAACTTCGTTGGACAGGCCGACTCCGTTCAATGACGATTTTTTCTGTTCGACGCAACTTTGCATGACCACTCTGGTTTTGATTTCGATCTGAGATCCATGCGCCACCTTCTCCTTTCCGTCCTGCTCCTCGCAGGACTGGCCATCCAAGCCCAGGACGAGTGCCTGCTGGAAGCCGAGATCTCCACCACCACCGCCCTATGGGGCAGCGAAATCAGCTGGACCCTCTCCGCGCTGGACGGCACGCAGGGCGTGAAGCACGGCAGCGCCCGGTTCGTCGTGACGCACTGACACCTTTTTTGTAGACGTCGCCTCTCTCCCGCCTCGGGCCATGGTTCGGAGCGGGGGAGATTGTATTTTCACGGTGCGTTGCCGAGAGGGAAACGCGGTATCCACAAATGTGGAAAACCCTTGTGTTTTCGTTGTGAAACACTTCAGACCTGACGATGCAGGTCAATCCAAAATTCTGCCCCACCCTTGTGGTGTCAGCGACGACAACCCAACGCTTCGGCTGAGGGTCTTCCTCCGGGAGGGACGGGCAACCGAATGGCGTCGAAACCGACAGGGCAACCTGGAGGAGAGTGATCGAAAGAGCACCTGACCGGAGTCGCGAAGGCGATTTCGAGCCGTCCTCGGACGAGAAGGCACCCTGAGAATGGGTGGGGCCCGGCGCCTAGAGGGACTTGTCCCAATCCGGAACGAAAGAGGCACCCCCGCCACCGGCTTCGGCCGGGTTGCTTCGGCAACAAGGCGTCGGCCGCGCGAGCGGACGACCTTTCCTCGGAGAGTGGACGGTGTTGGAACTGGTTTACCGGAGCCAAACGGAAGGCCTCCAGCTGACAGGCGACGGAGGCCGGCATTCCCCGCCCCTCGGGACAGGGAGTGTAGCCAACGGATCAAGGGAAAGGCTGCCGCAAGGCAAAGCGTCCCCGACAGCTAGAGGCGGACAGTTCACGCTGTTCGTCTGACCCACACGGGAAACCGGGTGGACTGAGACGACTCCGGTCGTCCGGGTGCTGACGGGATAAACGTTGGTCATCGACCAAGCCACGACCAACATCCGAAGGTTCGGGGCGCCCGTAGAACGGCGCAGCGCAGGGAACCCCCCCGTTCCCCTGTGAGCAGAACACCCCAGGGTGGTTCTTGCCCGGAAGAATCCGCACACGAAGGAAAGGGCCTCGCCCGGACTGGACGGTGCGGATTTCTTTTTTTGCCCTGTTTCGTCCGAGGACCAGCACGGAGAAGAAGGGAAAACGAGATCAGTCGAAGACGACGGTCCGGTTGCCATGGACGAAGACGCGGTCCTCGAGATGCAGCCGAAGGCCGCGCGCCAGCGCCTCCCGCTCACAGATGCGGCCCTTGCGGCGCAAATCCGCGGCGGAATCCCGGTGGGAAATCCGAACGACTTCCTGGTCGATGATGGGGCCCTGATCCAACTCGGGCGTCACATAGTGACACGTCGCCCCCACCAGCTTGACCCCCCGGGCGTGCGCCTGCTCATAGGGCCGGGCCCCCACAAAGGAAGGCAGGAAGCTGTGGTGAATGTTGATCATCCGGCCGCGGTGCGCTTCGGCCATCGAGTCGGGAATGATTTGCATAAACCGGGCGAGCACGGTCACGTCGATCGATTCCCGTTGCAGGATGGACTCTACTTCGGCAAAGGCGACCGCTTTCTCGCCCACCGGAAAGTCCACATGATGGAACGGCACCTTGAACCATCCGGCGAACTCCTCGATGTGCGGATGATTGGCAATGACACACACGATGTCGCATGGCAATTCTCCGGTTCGCCAACGCTGCAGGACCTCCACCAGACAATGGCTGGCCTTGGAGGCGAGGAGGGCGACGCGTGGCTTGTGATCCGCCCGGCGCACAAGAAGTTCCGCATTTGGCTGCTGCAGAAGGTCCGCCAACCCGGAAGCCAATCCAATCTGGAGCGAGGTGGGCGTGACAGAGCCGGAATGGGTCTCCACCTCATAGCGGACGAAAAACTGGTGAGAGGCGGGGTCGGTGAACTGGGCCGCCGCCGTCACATTGGCTCCCTGCTGGGCGAGCAGTCGGCTGACTTCGGCCACAATGCCCCGACGGTCGGGACAGGACAGGAGGACCCGGAACCGGTCCACAGTTTCATTGGCCATCGGGAAGGTGTCGTTTGGCGATGCGCTCGAGCGGACCCGGGCAAGACCGCATGTGGCAGGCTTCGCACCCACCGACCACGGCGGCGTACTTCTCTGCATCAGGCGCAGCGTTGAATTCAGCCACATGGCGCTCGAAGGCCATCGACAAGGCTTGGAATCCGTCCACCAACATGGTGCTGTCGGTGGGCTCCAATTCCGTAAATCGGTATTCTGAGAAGCGGGCGTCATCGAGGCTTTCACCCTCGATCAGACATCCCCTAAACTCGAGCAGCTCGGCATCCAGCACCCGCATCGACTCCGCCAACGGCGAACTCGGATTCGGTTGCGCCGGAGCCAGGCGCGGGTCGGCAGAGGCCTCCCCTTCTCCACATCGGGCGAAGACCAGCGCCACGCCCGTCATCAGAAGGCCGACAACCAATCGCGTCCGCATCAGTCTTCGATCATGACGCCCGTGGCCATGAAGGCCAACTCGTACGTCGGTTCGGTGATGGCCGCGATGTCTTCTTCGGACCACCCCGCATCCTGAGCGTAGTGCTGCTGATCTGCGACGCTCAGCGTGTCAAAGAAGGCCTCGCCTTCTACGATGGTCCGCTTGCCCTCGGCGCCTTCCGTGGGCACGAAGAATCCGTAATCCTGAAAACGGACAAAGACCGTGTCCCCCCCAGAGGCCACGTCCATCCAGCACCCCTTTTTGGGACAGGTGGCGGTGATCTCACCCTCCAACCGGACCTGTGTGCGACCGTCTGTCAGACTCAGCGCCTTGCGCAGGGCCGGGCCATCGAGCCCACCTTCAGTGTCGATCACCTCCCCGTAGAAGGTGATGTTTTCCTCCAACGCAGGAGACGATTTGGAGGAGGGAGCATCTCCAGTCGCACAGCCGGTCCATCCCAACAGGCACACCGCGAGCGAGGCGGCACAAAGCATCTTCATGTCCATGTCCGAAAAATACAGACGGACACCGACGGCTCAGGACACCCGGGTGATGGGATATTCATGCCCTGGCCAACAAACGGCCTAAGTGTATTTCGTACACTTGCAATTTCATTTCAAGCGGCATGACACCCTCGATTCGCCACTCTGTACTGATGGCGGGCCTTTTCGGCCTGTTCGCCACAGGTTGTACTGTCCCCCCGAACACCGCACCGGTGTCCTCCAAGGACGCCTTCATCGACAGCGTGCTGAGCACGTTGACCATCGAGGACAAGGCCGGGGAAATGACCCAACTCACACTCGACATGGTGTGCGTAGGGAAACCCGGAAAGGTCGAAGAGCCTCACCGTTTGGACCCGGACAAACTAGAGCACGTACTCGTCGACCTCAAGGTGGGCAGCATCCTCAATTGTGCAGGTCACGCTTACCCCCCGGAGCAATGGCACGAGTTCATCAGCGGTATCCAGAGCAAAGCCGCGGAAAAGCCATCCGGCATCCCCGTGTTGTATGGCATTGACGCCATTCATGGTACGACCTACACGACCGGCGGCGTGCTGGGCCCTCAGCAGCTCGGGCTTGCCGCCACGTGGGACACGACACTCGTCCGGAAGTTTGCCGAAAACGCCGCCCAAGAGGTGTTGGCCTCGGGCATTCCATGGAATTTCTCGCCCGTTCTGGATGTCGCCCGCGACGCCCGTTGGCCAAGATTCTGGGAAACCTTCGGGGAAGCTCCCAAACTGGTCTCCGATATGGGCGTCTCCATGGTCAAGGGATACCAAGAAGGCCCTTCCCCCATAGCAGCCTGCTTGAAACACTATGTGGGCTACAGCCGTCCGCTGTCCGGCAAGGACCGCACGCCGGCCTGGATCCCCGAGCGCCAACTGCGGGAGATTTTCCTCCCGCCCTTCGCCGCCGCCGTCAAGGCCGGCGCCGCAACCGTCATGGTCAACAGCGGCGAGACCAATGGCATCCCCGTCCACGCAGACCGCCACATCCTCACCGACATCCTTCGGGATGAGCTCGGATTTAAGGGGTTGGTCGTGAGCGATTGGGAGGACATCCGCTACCTCTTCAAGCGCCACATGGTGGCCACCGATTACAAGGACGCCATCGAGATGGCCATCCACGCCGGCATTGACATGAGCATGGTGCCAACCGACACGCTCTTCCCGGTGTTGCTGGCCGAGCTCGTCCACGAAGGCCGCATCGCCGAATCCCGGATTGATGAGAGTGTCCGCCGCATCCTTGGCGTTAAGTATGACCGCAGCCTCTTCGAGACGGGAGGCATGCCCCCTGCCCTCGTGGATTACCCGGACAAAGTCAGACTCGAAGGCACTGCCGCCCGGGCCGCCCTGGAGAGCATCACCCTTCTGAAGAATGAAGGCCAGCACGCCATCTACCCCGATCAACCCATCCTGCCCATCGGAGGCTCAGGACGGATTCTGGTGACCGGCCCCACGGCCAACAGTCTGAATGCCTTGAATGGCGGATGGACCGGAACCTGGCAAGGCCGGAACCCGAAGTACAACACGCCGGGTCGCCCCACCGCCGTGGAGTCCATACGCGCAGTCTTTGGCGAGGACCGCATTGCCCTCGCAGAATTGGACATGGAGTTTGGGCAGGCCGACATTGACGCCATTGTACGTTCCCTCAGCCCTCGAACCACTCAGTGTGCCGTGGTTTTCCTCGGGGAGATGCCCTACACGGAATTCATGGGCAACGTCGAGACCATTGAACTCTTCCAGAATCAGCAGGACCTCGTTCGGGCCATCCACGCCACCGGTGTTCCCATCATCGGGGTCTACGTGGGGGGGCGCCCCCGCACCCACCACCACATCGAACCGCTGATGGACGCCTTCATCATGGCCTACCTTCCCGGAGACTATGGGGCGCGTGCCATTGCTGACGTCTTGAGCGGGGACTTCAATCCTTCCGGCCGTCTGCCCTTTACGTGGCCGCGTCACCCGTCATCCCACCTCACACACGACTGTAAGCACACCGAACTCAACGGCGACGGATTCAACCCTCAGTACACTTTCGGTTCGGGACTCTCCTACTCCCCGGTCCAAACGACCGAACTGAAAATCCTGACAGGAGAAACAGCCAATATGGGTGACACCATCACCGTCGAGGTGACCCTTGAAAACAAGGGGATTCGAAGCACGACGGAGACGGTCATCCTGTATTCTCAGGATCGCGTAGCGAGCATCACACCCTCCGTGGACGAACTCGCGGCATATAAGCAGGTGGTCGTGCCGGGCGGTGCAACCACCACGGTCAGCTTGGACGTCTCAACACGAGAATTGGGATTGATCGGCCGGGACAATGCCTACCGGATTGAACCGGGCACCTTTGGCCTCAGGGTCAAGGACCAAACAGCCGAATTCGAACTGATTGGTCCACAATGAACGAGCGTTAAATCGCGCAGAACAGAACTGAAATCAACACCACAAACACCGTGAAGCACCTTACCCTTCTGCTGTTGGCCTGCCTGGCCATTTTCCAGACGCAGGCCCAAAATGTCAGCGTGACCTTCAACCTCAACATGTCCAGCGTGGCCAATCCGGACGTGCCCCACCTCGCCGGTGGTGCCGACTTCGGCGTGCCCGGCGACAACCCCATGACCGACGCGGACGGCGACAACGTCTGGACCATCACGGTCGAGGTTCCCTCCGGATACACCGGGTACTACACGTTCACCAACGGCGCCTGCCCGGACTGGGGGTGCAAGGAAAACATCGCCGGTCAGGACTGTGCCAACCCGGAGAACTACAATGACCGCCAGCTGGAGAACATCACCGAGAACACGGTGATCAACACCTGCTTCGGCCAGTGCACCACGGACGGCTCCTGCGCCACCGTGGGCGGGGCCATCCCTGTGACCTTCCAGGTCGACATGTCCAACGAGACCGTCGGCAGCGGCGTGTTCATGAGCGGCACCTTCGACGGCTGGTGCGGTTGCACCCCGATGGACGACGCGGACGGCGACGGCGTGTACAGCACGACCATCGACTGCACGCCCGGCGGATTCGAATGGAAGTTCCTGAACGGGGGCTGGGGCGGCGAAGAGAACTTCGAGCCCGGCGGCGAGTGCACCCTGACCACCGGGGACTTCACCAACCGCTTCCTCCTGATCGACGGCACGGCTCCCATCACGTTGGACGCCTACTGCTTCAACAGCTGCGATGCGTGCGGGGGAGGCACACCGTGCGTCGACTCCCTCCAAATCGACACGACCATGATGTGCACCCAGGAATGGGCTCCGGTCTGCGGTTGCAATGGCGTGACCTACGGCAACGACTGTGAAGCTCAGTTCTATGGCGGCGTCACGTCCTGGACGGAAGGCGAATGCTCCACTTCCGCCATGGTGACCTTCAAGGTCGACATGAGCGAGCAAGACATCCTCGGACCCATCTACGTCACGGGCAACACGGTCGACGGATGGTGCGGCACCTGCATCGAAATGCTCGACGGGGACGGGGACAACGTCTTCGAAGCCACCGTGGAGCTGGACTCCGGAGACCACGAATACAAGTTCAACAATGGCGGTTGGGATGGCACCGAAACCCTCGAAAGCGAGGGAGACAGCCTGTGCACCCTGACCACCATCGACGGTGAAAACACCTTTGTCAACCGCTTCCTGAGCATCCTGCCCGGAGCCGGTGACGTCGTCTTGGATGCCGTGTGTTTCGAAAGCTGCGACGAATGTGAGGAAGTCGTCGTCCCCGACACTGAAGTCACCTTCAATGTCGACATGAGCGAGCAGACCGTCTCCGGTGCCGTGTACATCTCCGGCGAGTCCATTGACGGCTGGGCTGGTTCTTCCGTGGAGCTCACGGATGCCGACGGCGACAATGTCTACAGCTTGACCCTCGAGCTGCCGCAGGGCAACCACGAGTACAAGTACATGATTGGCAGCTGGGACACCTCGGAGCAACTCGATGCCGAAGCCGATTCCGCCTGCACCATCACGACCGGTGGTTTCACCAACCGTCTGCTGACCATCACGTCTGAGGACGCCATTGTCCTCGACACGGTGTGCTACGAGTCCTGTGAGGCCTGCGCCACCATCGGTGTCGACGAGACCAACCCGATGGACTTCCGCGTCTTCCCGACCGTGACGGACGGCATCCTGACCGTGGCCTTCCCGACCGCCCTCGAAGCTGGCGCCAACCTGGTGGTCCGCGACCTCTCCGGTCGCATGGTCCGCACCGAGAACCTCGGAGCCGGCACTGTCCAGACCATCGTGGACTTGGGCCAGCAGGCCAATGGCTTCTACATCATCCGCGTCGAGAACGGCGTGCACACGGCCACCGAAACGGTGATCGTCCAACACTGATTTTCCCATCCTTCACACCATGAGATTCTTGCTCCTCCTGGGTTGGTTCCTGCCGCTTGCGGCATTTGCCCAATCCACGGCCATCACCGGAACGGTGACCGACTCCGATGACGGAATGCCCTTGCCTGGGGTATCCGTCGTCGAGAAGGGCACCTACAATGGCAGCGTGACCGACCTCGATGGAAACTACACGTTGATGGTGTCCTCCCCCGAGGCCACCCTCACGTTCACCTACATCGGGTACAAGACAACGGATGTGGCCCTCGCCGGCCGCACCACCGTCGACCACGGTCTCGCCGCCGACATTGCCGGGCTGGAAGAGGCCATCGTCATCGGCTATGGCAACCAGCAGAGGAGCAAGATCTCCGGTGCGGTGGGCACCATCGACGTCAAGGACGCCACTTCGGTTCCGGTGCTCCGGACCGAGCAGGCCCTGCAGGGCCGGGCGGCCGGCGTCCAGGTGACCCAGAACTCCGGACAGCCCGGCTCGACTCAGTCGATCCGGATCCGGGGCACGGGCTCGCTCAACAACGCTGAGCCGCTTTGGGTCGTCGACGGCATCCCGACCGGGGGCATCGACTTCCTCAACCCGGCTGACATCGAGAGCATCTCCGTCCTCAAGGACGCCGCCTCGGCCGCCATCTACGGCGCGCGAGGTGGAAACGGAGTGATCCTCGTGACCACCAAGAAGGGCGCCAAGGGCCAACCGGCCCAGGTGACCTACGACGCCTACTACGGCTTTCAGGAACCGTGGAAGAAGATTGGCCTCCTCAACGCCGAGGAGTACGCCATCCTGATGAACGAAAGCCGCGCCTCCGCCGGCCTCGTTCCTTACGCCCAACTCGCCGACCCGGCCAGCTTGGGAGAAGGCACCGACTGGCAGGACGCCCTTTTCCAGCGGGCCCCGATCATGAACCACAGCTTCAACTTCACGAAGGGAACCGCCACGTCTTCGACGGCCATCGGCGGAAGCCACTTCGTGCAGGACGGCATCATCGGTGGCGAGAAAGGCCGTTTCGAGCGGACCACCTTCCGCATCAGCTCTCAGCAGGAGGCCGGTGACCGGTTCCGCATCGGTCAGACGGTCAACTTCACCCACCTCAACCGGAACGCTCTGGCCGAGAACAACGAGTTCGCCACGCCGGTCGTGCGCGCACTGAACATGGATCCCGTTACGCCGGTCACCCGTCCTGACGGTTCTTACGCCTACTCCGAGTTGATTGGAAGCGACATCGCCAATCCAATCAACCAAGTGGAGACCACCCACGACAAGTGGACCACCAACCGCTTCGTCGGCAACCTGTACGGCGAATACGACGTCTGGCAAAACCTCAAAGTCCGGTCCTCCATCAACGTGGACCTCTCCTTGGGATCCCAGAAGATCTTCTCCCCCACATTTGACCTCGGCATCGGCCCGAACGATCCGAACCGTCCAGCCTATGAGTGGCGTGAGGTCAACGGCCTCATCCGCAACGAAAACAAGTGGTCCACCTGGCAGTGGGAGAACACGGCCACCTACGACAAAGACTTCGAGAACGGCGACCGCATCCAAGCCATCTTCGGATACTCCGCCCTCTACGGCAACTACCAGAACATCGGCACCTACCGGGACAGCCTGAACTCCAACGATCCCGAACTGGCCTTTCTCGACAACAGCCTCAACTTCAACGAACAGGCCCCGAATGCCAGCGGCGGATTCGGTGAGAGCTCCTATCTGTCGAGCTTCGCCCGGATCCAATACGAGATCGGCGACCGCTACTCCCTCTCCGGCACCATCCGCCGGGACGGCTCCTCCAAGTTCGGCGCCAACAACCGCTACGGCATCTTCCCCTCCCTCTCCGCCGCCTGGAACCTCACCGAGATTCCGTGGGTCGTCGAGAAGGACTGGATCGAGTTCGCCAAGGTGCGTGCCTCTTGGGGCCGCAACGGAAACGCCGATGGCATCGGCAACTTTGACTTCACCTCTGTCGTCTTCAACGGCCAGAATTACACCTTTGGTCCCGACCAGGTGCAGGTCAACGGAGCTGGCCCCGTCACGACGTCCAACGCGGACCTGAAGTGGGAAACGGTCGAGCAGTTCAATGCCGGTGTCGACCTCGACCTCTACCGCGGCCGCTTCAATGTGGTCCTCGACTACTTCGTAAAGAACACCAACGACATGCTCGCCGTCGTGCCCGTCCCGGGTGTGGTGGGCTTCCTGCCCGCCGCCACCAACGTGGCCAGCGCCCGCAACAAGGGCCTGGAGCTCGCCCTCACCTACCGCGGTGAAAAAGGCGATTGGGAGTACGACATCAACGGCAACATCAGCGTGATCCGCAATGAGGTCACCGGCCTCGGTGAAGGCGGCCAGCCGCTGTCCACGGGCGGGGTGTTCGGCACGGGCAACGACTTTGTCGCCTACACCGACATCGGCCTGCCGATGGCCATCTTCTACGGCTACGAGACGGCCGGCATCTTCCAGACGGACGAAGAGGCCGCCTCCAGCACCGCTCAGCCGGGCGCCATGGCCGGAGACGTCATCTTCGTCGACCAGAACGGGGACGGCGCGATCGACGAGAACGACAAGACCGTCATCGGCAACCCCCACCCAGACTTCACTTATGGCATTACGACCAATGTGAAGTACAAGCAGTTCGACCTCAGCCTCTTCCTGCAGGGCTCCCACGGAAACGACCTGTACAACGGCATCTTCCGCTACGACCTGAACACCACCAACCTTCCGGTCTCCGCCCTTGAGCGCTGGACCGGAGAAGGCAGCACCAATGAGCACCCGCGGATTTCTCACGTGGACGCCAACCAGAACAACCGGGTGTCCGATCGCTTCATTGAAGACGGTTCCTTCCTCCGCATCAAAAACCTGCAGATTGGCTACTCCCTGCCGGACCGCGTTGTGGAGAAGATGGACATCGGCAAGTTCCGCTGCTACCTCTCCGCGAGCAACCTGCTCACCTGGACCAACTACTCCGGCCTCGACCCCGAGATCGGATCCCGTGGCACGCTGGAAATCGGCATCGACCGCGGCTTCTACCCCGTCGCCCGCACCATCATCGCTGGTGTCAACGTTACCTTCTAAGTCAGAGAACACATGAACCGCAAACTCATTCTTCTCCTCGTCCCGGTCCTCCTGATCTCCTGCAAGCAGGAGTTCCTCGAGCGGACCCCGGTGGTCGGTGCCACCGAGGCGAACTTTTACAAGACCCCGGAGGACGCCCTCTCGGCGACCATCGCCTGCTACAACACCCTGCAACAGGAGGTGACCAACATCCAAGGGTCCTCCGGACTCAAGCCGCACTTCCGCTGGTACTTCGGAGACATCTGTTCCGACGACTCCGACAAGGGTGGATCCGGCGATGGCGACGATCCGCAGCTTTACGACTTGGAGCGTTTCCAAGGCAACAGCTCCGGGCAGATGTTCCTCGTCGAGTGGCAAGTCGCCTACCGCGGCATCGCCTACTGCAACCTCGCACTGCAGAAGATTCCGGACATCGACATGGATGCGGAAGTCAAGGACGCCTACCTCGGTGAAGCTCGCTTCATCCGCGCGTACTGGTACTTCAATCTGGTGACCACCTTCGGCGGTGTGCCCCTCGTGACCACGCCCCTGGCCTCCACCGAGTACCAACAGCCGCGCGCCACGGCCGATCAAATCTGGGACCTCATCAAAGAAGATCTGGAGTTCGCCATCGAGTTCCTGCCGCCCCGCAGCGCCTACAGCCTCAACGAGCTCGGACGCGCCACCCGCGGTTCTGCCCAGGGCCTGATGACCAAGGTCAACGCCTACCTCGGCGAGTGGGAAGCCTGCTACGCGGTCTCCGGCGACCTCATCAACGAAGGCGAATACAACCTGGACACCTACGGCAACATCTTCACCGAACTGGGTGAGAACGGCCCCGGCTCCATTTGGGAAATCCAATACATGAACGCCTCCGGTGGCAACTGGGGACAGCAGCTCGAGGGCACGTTCACCAACGTGTTCCAGCGGGCCCGTGGCCAATTCAATGGCTACGGATTCAACCTGCCGACCCAGGACCTCGTCGACGAGTTCGAAGTCGGGGATCCGCGCCTCTCCCACTCCCTCTTCCAAGTGGGCGATGTGATGGGAGACCGCGGTGTCTTCACGCTGGACGCGACCGGCATGCCGCACCTGTACTACCCGAGGAAGAACTTCAACAATGCGGCCGAGGAGGCGCCCTTCGGCGATCCGAACCCGAACGGCCACACCAACGACCGCGTCATCCGCCTGTCGGATGTGATGCTCTTCCACGCGGAAGCCTGCGTGAACACCGGCCGTTTCTTAGAAGCCAACGACATGGTCAATGCTGTCCGTGATCGCGCCCGCGGAGAGTCTTGGTGTGCCGGCACGCCCGAGGGCGCTGCCCCCTGTGCATCCTTGCCACTGTATGGTGGACCGCACTTCCCGCCAGCTGGTGGCCAGCCCGTCCTCAACCCGGACGTGACCATCGAAGACATCTGGCACGAGCGCCGGGTGGAGCTCGCCCTCGAAGGGCACCGCTTCTTCGACCTCGTTCGCCAAGGCCGCGCAGCCGATGTGATGCAGGCTCACCTCGACGAACACTTCCCCGGTGCTGGCTACAGCTTCGTCGCCGGTGTCAACGAACTCTTCCCCATTCCCAGCAATGAGATCACCCTGAGCGGTGGCCTCATCACCCAAAACCCCGGATACTGATGCGTTTCCATCATTTCCTCCCCCTGGCGATTCTCATCGCCGCCGTCGGATGCCAGCCCATCGAAGAGGAGGGCATCGACCTGCCGGGCGCCCCCAGCGCCTCCTTCGAATGGGAATACCTCTACGTCGACACGGCCGCCACTCCGTACGTCGACTCCAACCGCGTCGTCTTCACGTCGCTGGCGGGTGACGGTTTCCTCCACTTCTGGGATTTCGGCAACAACCTGACCAGCAACGCCGTTCAGGACACCACATTCTACCCTCAGTCGGGTGACTACGAGGTGACCTACTCCGTTTATGGATCCGGTGGGTCCGGCGTTGCCTCGCAGAATGTGCCCATCGCCAACACGGTAGAGCTCCCATGTGAGGGCACCCTCGCCCTGCTGACCGGATGCGACAACCAGAAAACGTGGATCTTCTCTGGCGAGGCCGGGGCGATCTCCGTCGGGCCGCAGCCCGGAAGCAGCGAGTGGTACAGCAGCCCGGTCGCTGGACTCGTGCCGGAACAGTACGATGACAGCTACCAATTCACCACCGACGGCGAGTACTTCTATGACAACAACGGAGGCACCGTGAATCCCTACGAGGGCTACGTGGTGACCGAGCTCGCCGTGCCGGACGTCCTCTCCTACCTGCTCTTTGACGGAGCCGGCCTGAATGGCGAGGACCAGATTTATCTGCCCCAGGATGAATTCGGCTTCTGCTGGTTCATGGGCGTGTGGGATGCGGGTCCGACCTTCGACATCGTTGAACTCACCGAGGACCGCCTCGTGGTGTCCGCTCCGATCCAACTCGGGGACTGCACCAACGGGGAAGGCTACTTCACCCTGTACTTCGCCGCACAATGACCCTGCGCCCGCTGATCTTTCCTGTGGCCTCCATCCTTCTCTGCTCCGCCTGTGGAGGAGGCGAAGAGCCGACGCCCGCCGAGTTCCGGTTCTCCAATGACCGGACCGCCTTCGAGAACGAGGCCAACTCCGTCTTCTCCTTCGATGTGAGAATCGACGAGGCCAAGACCGAGGAGGTGCGCGTCCAGTATGCCACCGTGGACGGATCTGCGATCGCAGACGAAGACTACATCGCCACCTCGGGCACCCTCACGTTTGCCCCAGGCGAGACGAAGAAGTCCATCGAGGTGGAGATCATTGTCGACGAATGGCTGGAGCCGGACGAGAACTTCATCGTGTCTCTGAGCGCGCCGGAAGGCGGTTACCTCCGGGACAACATCCAGGAGGCCGTCGGCACCATCCGCAACGACGACACGAGCATCCAGATCAGCGACGCCGGCTACAGCACACCGGACACCTACCCCGGCATGACGCTGGTGTGGGGCGACGAATTCGACACCCCCGGTGCTCCGGATCCGTCCAAATGGACCTACGACCTCGGGAATGGAAATTGGGGATGGGGCAACAACGAGCTCCAGAACTATACCAACAGCCCGGAAAACGTCAAGGTGCAGGATGGACGCTGCTACATCTTCGCCCGGAACGACGGCGGATACACCTCCGCCCGTCTCAAGACCCAGGGCATTTACGACGTCCAATACGGCCGGGTCGACATCCGTGCCATCCTGCCCATCGGTCAGGGCATCTGGCCGGCCCTCTGGATGCTCGGATCCGACATCGACCAAGTGGGGTGGCCGGCCTGTGGCGAGATCGACATCATGGAGCTTGTTGGGCACCAGCCGCGCCTCGTGCACGGCACGGTGCACTGGGGACCGAACAATGCGGAGCGCCAGTACAACGGCGTCATCGCCCCGGCCCTCGAGTTCCCGGCCACGTTCGCGGATGAGTTCCACGTCTTCTCCCTCGAATGGCAGGAGGACGAGATCAAGTTCTTCCTCGACGACCAGCACTACCACACGATCACCCCGGCCAACATGAACGGCTACGAGTATCCGTTCAACGACGCGTTCTTCTTCATCATGAACGTGGCCATCGGTGGAAACTGGCCTGGCGACCCGGACGACACCACGCCCTTCCCGGGCTTCATGGCCGTCGATTACATCCGCGTCTTCCAATGATCGGGAGTCAACCGAACACGAAACAGCCCTGCAGTCTCCACTGCGGGGCTTTTTCATTTCCGATATTGAGGGCATGAACGCCACCTATTCCTGCGGCCAATGCGGCATGTCCGTGAAGGCCCAATGCGCCAAGTGCGACGTCCCCCTCGAGAACGGCCACCTGGACCTGCCCAACGGCTCTTCCGTCCAGGTCTCGCGCTGCCCCTCCTGCGAGGGCAAGATCAAGTCGCCCCTCTGCTGCGGTGCCGACATGAGCTGCAGCGCGTGACCCGTCTGCCCTTCCGCCTTGGAATTGGAGTCCGCCTCAGTCTCTTGGCCACCGTTCTGTGCGTGCTCGTCTCCTGCCAAAGCAGAAACAACCTCCCCGCCCTCGGGGACCATGGTGTGGACCTGTGGTCTGGAGACACCATTGCCTTCGTGCCCGGTCGACCCGTGGATTCCGTCCTGACCGATCGCGGCGACTACCGCCTCGATGCGGGCCGCATCCGGCTGAAGCCCATTGCCCTGCCCCACCGCGACCGGCAGTGCGCCATCACATTGGACGTCAGCCTGCGCTCCAACGGTGATCCCTGGGACAAAAGCGGCACCCTGTTCGCCTTTGCCGACGGCGCCGGCCGCGACTACCTGCAGCGCATGCAGAACGGCGGCGACGCCGACACCACCCGCTTCGCCGGGATTATGTCCGGCCCCACGGAAGCCAACCGGGAACCCGCCCTCGAACTGTTGCGCTTCATCACCCCCTTTGGCGTCGGCCACTTCAGCCACACCGAACGCGCCCAGGCCTACAAGCCCGAATCGGTGGGCGCCTGGGCCGACAGCGTCCATTGGTCCGCGGATCTCTCCCCCATGCAAGCCTGGCTCACTGACGCCGACACCCTGTGGGTGGGCGTGTACATCGACACCTGGACGGCGGAAGGCTACACCCTCAGCGCGAGCATCACCATGGACGAGAGCGACCTGCCTTGCGACGTCGCCCTCGAGCAATGGACCCGTCCACTGCTCAACACGACCAAGTTGGCCCACGACCAGCGTCCCTTCACCGCCTTTCCAGACGGCCCGCTGACGGTCCCGTTCACCCTCGACGCTCCCGCCCAAGGCGCCACCCTCGACTTCCTGACCACCGGCCACGGCGGCCACGCGGGCGGCGACGAATTCACCGAGCAAAAGCACATCCTCCTCCTCGATGGCGACACCCTGAAACGCTGGACGCCCTGGCGGAACGACTGCAGCGCCTATCGCCGATTCAACCCGACCAGCGGCTTCTGGCCCTCCACCTACGTCGTCCGCGGCGACACCCTCGAGGAGCGCGTGGCTTCCTCCGACCTCAGCCGCTCCAATTGGTGCCCGGGTGAGGACGTGAAGCCGCTCCGCCTCCCGCTCGGCAACCTCGAAGCCGGCGACCACACCTTGGAAATTGCCATCCCCGGCGCCCAGCCGTGGACGGACAGCACGTTCAACTTCTGGAACATCGCCGCCACACTGCACCACCGATGAATCTGACCTGCTACCGCATCCACGCCTTCACCCAAGACCCATTCGGCGGCAACCCCGCCTGCGTCATCCCGATGGTGAGCTGGCCGGAGGATGCGTGGATGCTCCAGATGGCCCGAGAAATGGCCGTCGCCGAAACTGCCTACATCGTGCCGACCCCGGATGACCCAGAAGCGCAATTCCACCTCCGCTGGTTCACCCCCGACATCGAAATGGACCTCTGCGGCCACGCGACCCTCGCCAGCGCCCACACTGTCCTGCACCACCTGACGCCCCAAGCCACCGAGGTGCGCTTCAGCTCCGCCAGTGGCATCCTGATCGTCCGCAAAACCGACGACGGCCGCCTCGAGATGGACCTGCCCTCGCGCCCTCCTGAGCGGGCCCCACTGCCCGAACCCATCGCCAACGCGCTCAACCACGCCCCGCTTGAAGTCCTGAAAGCCCGCGATTATGTCCTCGTCTACCCCGACCAAGCGACCCTCGACGACATCACCATCGACCGCGCCGAATTCGACCAGATCAACCTCGGCCACGGCGGCGTCATCGTCACCGCTGCAGGCGACGACGTCGACTTCGTCTCCCGCTTCTTCACCCCGCAGGCCACCATCCTCGAAGATCCCGTCACAGGCTCGGCCCATTGTACGCTTGTTCCCTATTGGAACACCCGCACCGGCATGATGGAATTCGAAGCGGAACAGCGCTCCGCCCGCCGCGGCCAGCTGCATTGCACCCTCGCCGGCGACCGCGTTCTCGTCCGCGGCCACAGCCTCACCTTCAGCACCAGCGTGTTGAATGGATGAACAAGCCGTCTGCCCGATGTGCTCGTGGCCCTACCCCTACCGGGATGGGGACCAGATGGTCTGTCTGGAATGTGGCAACCAATGGGACCCGGAACCGGAACCGGAGCAACGCCTACCTTGAAGGCGACACCGGATTGACCCATGGCCCGCACCCCCACCACCGCAATTCCCCTTGGCTTCACGGCCCCCGACTTCCAGCTTCCCGACACTGTCAGCGGCCAAGTGATGACGCGGGATGAATTGATGGCCGGCGGCCCCACCGTGGTGGTGTTCATCTGCAACCACTGCCCTTTTGTGGTCCACATCCTGCCGGAATTCGTGGCCTTTGCCGCCGAGTACGGCGAGAAGGGCGTCAACGTGGTCGCCATCTCCAGCAACGACGTCGTGGGCTACCCGATGGATGGCCCTGAACACATGAATGCATTGGCGGCCGACTCCGGGTTCACCTTCCCTTACCTCTACGACGAGAGCCAGTCCGTGGCGCGGGCCTACGAGGCGGCCTGCACCCCCGACTTCAGCGTGTTTGACGCCGACATGCGGTGCGTCTATCGCGGCCAGTTCGACGGGGCCCGACCCGGCAACGACGTCCCTGTGACCGGTGACGACCTCCGCCACGTCTTGGACACCCTGCTCGCCAGCGGGTCCGTGTCCGAAGAAGGCCAGGTTCCGTCTCTGGGGTGCAACATCAAATGGAAACCATGAGCGACCGGTACATCCTCGCCCTCGACCAGGGCACGACCAGCAGCCGTAGCCTCGTCTTCGATGACGCCGGCCGCGTGGTGGCCATGGCCCAGCAGGAGTTCACGCAGCACTTCCCGCAACCGGGCTGGGTCGAACACAACCCCGAGGAGATCCTGTCGTCCCAGATGGCCACCGCCCGCGAAGCCATGGCGTCAGCGGGATTGACGATGGCGGACATCGCCGCGATCGGCATCACCAATCAGAGAGAGACCACGGTGGTATGGGACCGCGCCACAGGCAAGGCCATCCACAACGCCATCGTCTGGCAGGACCGGCGCACCGCCGACCTCTGCGATCGATTGCGCGACGCTGGCGAAGCCCCCCGAATCCGGAAGTCCACCGGACTGGAGCTGGATGCCTATTTCTCCGGCACCAAAGCCGCCTGGATCCTCGACCATGTGGACGGCGCCCGCCAGCGCGCCGAACAGGGTGAACTGGCCTTCGGCACCGTCGACAGCTTCCTCATTTGGCACCTCACAGGCGGCGAGGTCCACGCGACCGACCCCTCCAACGCCTCCCGCACCCTGCTCTACAACCTTCACGATCTCGCATGGGATCCAGCGATGCTCAATCTCTTTGGCGTACCGGCTTCCGTGTTGCCTGAGGTCAAAGCCAGCAGTGGCGTCTTCGGCCATGCGACCGCCCTGTCCGAGGAGCATGCGCCGCCCATCGCCGGGGTCGCAGGTGACCAGCAGAGCGCCCTCTTTGGCCAGCAGTGCACCGCCCCGGGCATGGTCAAGAACACCTATGGCACCGGCTGCTTCATGCTCATGAACACCGGCAAGAAGGCCGTGGCCAGTGAGAACCGCCTGCTGACCACCGTGGCCTGGCAGATTGGCAACGAGACCCACTATGCCCTCGAGGGCAGCATCTTCATGGGTGGCGCCACCGTCCAATGGTTGCGGGACGGCCTCGGATTGATTGCGAATTCAGGGGACATCGAGGAGCTCGCTGGCTCCGTGGACGATGCGGATGGGGTCGTCATCGTGCCGGCCTTCGCCGGACTCGGCACTCCCCATTGGAACGGCCACGCCCGCGGCGCCGTCTTCGGGCTGACGCGTGGCAGCACCCAAGCCCACCTCGCGCGGGCCGTGCTCGACAGCATTGCCCACCAGACCGTCGACGTCATGCGCGCCATGGAGGCCGATGCCGGAGTCCCCATCGCCGAGCTTCGGGTCGATGGCGGCGCCACCGTCAACGACTTGCTCATGCAATACCAAAGCGACATCCTCGGCTGTCAGGTCGTTCGCCCGGAGGTCACGGAAACGACGGCCCTCGGGGCCGCCTACCTTGCTGGATTGGCCGTGGGATACTGGGGCGACATGGATGCCATCGGGGCACAATGGACCGCTGAACGGTCCTTCTCTCCCACCCTAGACGACGCCGGACGTCAGAAGGCCGATGCCCGCTGGAATCGAGCAGTGCGCGCCACCCTCGTCTGGGCCGAAGACCGCTGAGCCATGGCCCTGCACCGCCCCACCATGATGCAACGACTCCGTGCCGAGGGCACGTGGGATGTCTGCATCGTCGGCGGAGGCGCCACCGGGCTGGGCATCGCCCTCGAAGCGGCAGCGTCGGGATTGAAAACCGCCCTCGTCGAGGCGCATGACTTCGCACACGGCACCTCCTCGCGCAGCACCAAGCTGGTCCACGGCGGGGTTCGTTACCTCGAGCAAGGCAAAATCTCGCTTGTCGCGGAGGCGCTGCGGGAGCGTGACCGCCTGATGCACAATGCCGGCGGCCACGTCGACGACTTCGGGTTTCTGATTCCCGTCAAACGGCGCTGGGCCCAGTTCTACTACGGCGTTGGGCTCCGGCTCTACGACCTGCTGGCCGGGAGCCACCGCTGGGGCCGAACGGAATGGGTCGGCCGCAAGGAGATCATTCGGCGACTCCCCCACCTCAAAGAGGTCGGCGTCATCGGCGCCTGGAAATACCGCGACGGCCGCTTCAACGATGCGGACCTCGCCCTCGGGATTGCTCGGACGGCTGCCCGCTGCGGCGCCACGCTCATCAACCATTGCCAGGTGGAGGGGTTCCTCAAGACGAAAGGTGTGATCCGGGGGGTGGCGCTGCGCGACACGCTGACGGACGATGCGTTCTCCCTCAACAGCCGCGTCGTCATCAACGCGTGCGGTCCGTACAGCGACACCTTGTGCCGTCTGGATGATGCTGGCCACGAAGACCGGCTCAGGCCCAGCCAAGGCATCCACCTCGTCTTCGACGCCGACACGCTCCAGGGTGGCGATGCCCTGCTCATCCCCAAGACGGACGACGGCCGCGTCCTGTTCGCAGTCCCGTGGTTGGGCAAGGTCCTCGTCGGCACCACGGACACCGCGATGGACACCATCCAGGCCGAGCCCCGTGCCCTCGAAGAGGAGATTGAATTCGCCCTCGACCACGCGAACCGCTTTTTGGGTCTGGACCTGAAGCACGAAGACATCCGCAGCGTCTTTGCCGGTCTCCGGCCGCTGATCCAAGGACGCCGGGACAGCACCGCAAAGCTCTCCAGAAGCCACGAGGTCGAGGCCTCGCCCAGCGGACTCGTCAATGTCCGTGGTGGCAAATGGACCACCTATCGAAAGATGGCGGAGGATGCGGTGCGTTTTCTGTCCAGGTCCGGTGCACTGTCCTTCGAACCGGCCAACACGACTGGACTTCAACTCAACATGTCCCATGGGGAACGGGGACTCCACCCGACCGATTCAAGCGACCTCAAAGCCGCCATCGACCGCGCCGTCCGCGAGGACATGGCCGTGACCGTGGAGGATTTCCTCGCCAGACGCTACCGGACCCTCTTCCTTGATGCCCGAGCGGCCATGGAAGCCGCACCCGAGGTCGCCCGGCTGATGGCCACCGCATTGGAGCAGGATCCGGAGTGGGCAGACCATCAAGCCGAACAATTCAGGAAGACCGCGGCGCATTACCTTCCAAACAACACCCCGTGATCATGGAACCCTACATCGCAGAATTTCTCGGCACCTTCCTGCTGCTTCTCCTCGGCAGTGGCGTGGTGGCCAATGTGCGCCTCGACGAATCCAAGGGCAACGGTGCCGGGTGGCTCGTCATCTGCTGGGCGTGGGCAGTGGCCGTGTTCATCGGTGTCTACACCTCCGTGGCACTCGGTGGCAGTGGCCACGTGAATCCAGCATTCACTGTCGGGGTGGCTGTCTTTGGGGACTTTGACCCTGCCTTGGTTGCAGGCTACGTCGCGGCCCAGATTGCGGGGGCATTCCTCGGGTCCAGCGCCGCCTGGCTGGCCTATCGGCCACATTTCCAACTCACGTCTGACCCCGACGCCAAACTCGCCGTGTTCAGCACGGCTCCGGCCATCCGCAACACCGGCTCGAATCTCATCACCGAGGCCATTGGCACCTTTGTTCTCGTCTTCGGCGCCCTGTGCATCTCAGAACCCACAGACAGTCTTGGCGCTTTGGATGCCCTCCCTGTAGGATTGCTCGTGCTCGCGATCGGCCTCGGTCTCGGGGGACCGACCGGCTATGCCATCAATCCCGCTCGGGACCTCGGTCCCCGCCTCGCACATGCCATCCTGCCCATACCCGGCAAACGAGATGGCGACTGGGGCTATGCCTGGGTTCCCGTGGTGGGTCCCCTCTTGGGTGGTCTACTCGGTGCCGCCCTTTACGGGGCGGTCGTCTGACCCTGCCCGTAGTGGGTCACCCTGACCTTGCCTGGTTGGGCCAGCTGCCCTGACGGGTTTAAGAAGCGAACGGTTCGAGCTGGACCGGGCAAGAGAAAAAACCCGTTGTCCTCGAACCGCCCCTCCTCATCACTCCGAAGCCACACCCCGGCCATGGGGACATCCGTGCGCAGGCGAACGCCGTGCTCCACGGTGTCGACCTGCAACCCGGCCGGCGCCCAGTCGAGAGCGCCCAGGGGCCTGAACGTATGATGACCTGCATCGTGGACCGTGGCTGTGCGGTCACGGCCGGTCCATTGCCACGACAAGATGTGCCGCTCCGGGACCACCTGGGCGTCCGTGGCCGACCAGGAGGCTGTTGTGTGGGCCTCCACGGTCACTCCGAATCGTCCCGTTTCCACCGTATCCCCTGCCAAGTCAACGAGGGACCACGCCACCACCCCTGTCGCGGACTGAGGACTGTTGTTGGCGATGACGAAGGCCACACGGTCACCCTGCGTCCGGTCGGGGAAAACGCGAACGGGCTGGTTCGCGTGCCGCACGGCATGGTGGGCCAGCTTCCACCGGCCGGCGTGGTCCACAGTGGACCAGGACACCGTTGGCCACACATCGTCCAGCTGCCAGTAGAGGGAGCCCGAAGTCCGGCCCTGTGAACAGCGATGCCGCTCCACAGCCTGCCTCAGCCCCTCGGCCTGCGTGAGCTGGGTCAGGTAAATCCACGTGTCCAGCCGGTCCATGTCCTCCCGCTCCGCCGTGGACGGGTCCGCGAAATATTCGCCAGCGTAGAACTGCATCATGTCCCACCCGTCGAAACCGGGCTCCAGCCAGTCCATCTTGCTGCGCTGCCGGAACTGAAGAACGGTGTCCTCGTAAGATTGCACCCCCACCGCCTCGAGGGTGCGCCGATCGGGCAAGCTTTGCAACCCGAATTCGCTCGCAAACCGCCCCGCCTCCTCCGTATAGTAATCGAACCCAGCCTTGCCAAACCAAACGCCCCAATCGTGCTGGTCTCCGGATTCTCGCGAGCGCGCCGGGTCCTGGTTGTGGGGGGAAGAGGGCTGGTATTCGCCTCCGCCAAGCTCCGCAACGAGGGCGGGCAATTTGTGCTCAAAAAGCTGGAGATAGGCGTCTTCCACCGCAATGGAGTCGAGCCCATGCACATCATAGAGATCCTGCCATCCCCATTCCCGCCACGCCTTTTCCGTCTCGTTGTTGCCTGCCCAAATGGCCAGCGATGTCCGGTTCCGCAACCGAAGCACCTGCTCTCGGGCTTCTGCGAGGAAATTCGTCCGCCAAGCCTCATCCGTCGGCACCATGGCACAGGCGTTCATGAAGTCTTGCCAAACGAGAATGCCGTGCCGGTCGCAGAGGTCGTACAGCACCTCTTCACCATAGTGCGCTCCACCCCAAATTCGGATCATGTTCATGTGAGCCGCCACCGCATCGTCGATGACCCGTTTCCAGCGCTTTTCAGCCCGGACCGGAAAGAAATCCGGCGGAATCACATTGGCCCCCCGAACCTGGACCGGAACCCCATTGACCGCGCACTGCATGGCCTGACCGAAGCCATCCGCTCCCCTGTTCCATTCAACGGTCCGGATCCCGAACCGCAACGAATCGAGGCGCCCCTCCCCGTCCTGTAGCACAAGGTCATACAGCGGCTGTGCTCCCATGCCGTTGGGCCACCATAGGGCGGGCTCCGCAATCGTCAAACGACAGCGCCGTTCATCGATTCGATTCCACCCAATGGGTTGGCTGACCCCATCGCGTTCCAGCGTTGAGACAACCGCCTCCACCGCCTCCTCGAAGAGCACCTCGTATTCGGCCTGTTCCGGAGCAATGGACACCGCAATGAGGCGGAACGGAGGCAGCTCTCGGTCGACCCGGACCCAGCGCACCGGTTTCCAGATGCCACTGGTCACCAACCGGGGTCCCCAATCCCACCCGAAGTGGTATTGGGCCTTGCGGCTGAAGACGCTGTTCTGCTGGCCGATGGGACGCGCCTCATTGCTCACGGGAATGGACACCGGCGACGCCTCGAGCAACGCCTGTCCGACATGCACCGGACTGCGGAACAGGACCTCTAGGGTATCCTGTCCTGTCAATCCCAACTCGGTTTCGGGAATGCGCCAGGAGCGATGCATGTTGTTTGCATTGAGCACAATACGGCCATTCACCTGAACTTCCGCATGGGCATCAAGGCCGCTGAATTCAAGCACCCAATTCCCCTCAGGTGGAGGCGCAGGCAAGGGCCGACGATAGCGCCAATCCCAATTCTCAACCCACTCAACTTCACCTTCATTGACGTCTTGGAACGGATCGGGAATCAGGCCATGGGTCAGCAGGTCGGTGTGCACGCAACCGGGCACCTCAGCAGCCCGCCACACGCCTGCTGAATCCTGAAAGGTCCAGTCTCCATCCAGCTTGAATCCCGTCGTGTTCGGATTGGTTGAGCAGCCTGACACCAACAACAGCATCGTGGTGATCCAGACCATCGGGCTACCCTGATTCAACAGCATGTCGGCAATGTAGCCCCAACAGAAATCCATGAGCGACACACCCCCTCTGTTGAAGGGATTCAATTGCGCACATCACAGGAAATCGAGAAGAAAGAGGAATAGGTACACCATGTTGAAGCCTGAACGAGGACCGCTTTCACAAAACCCAGAAAGGCCGCCTGAATTGTGCACAACGTACTGATTGACAACTCACAACAACACAATTCACGGTTATTTTCACGCCACACCTATTACTGTTTCATGAAACATCTTCTCCCCTTTCTCACAGGCTTTGTCGCCTTTGTCATCATCAGCGGCGTCTTCTACATGGGCATCATGCCCTACCCGACCAGCTCCTGCGTCGTTCCCGAAGACCAAATGAACATGGGAGCCATGTTCTTCGGCAATGCTCTCATGGTCGGTCTGGCCAGCTACATGGTCAACCTAGCCGGCGATTTTTCATTGCGCAATGGTGCCATCCACGGCGCGGTTGCCGGTCTGACCGCCAACGGACTGCTCAACATCTTCATCTACGCCTTCTTCACGTGTGACGGCGGTCACATCTTCCCCCTGTCCGAGGTCGCGATCGACATCACCGCCAACGTCATCTTCATGGCCATCTCCGGAGCCGCCATCGGCGCCATGTATGCCCGCGGAGCCGCGAAGTCCTAATTGGACCTCCTCCCAAATTCAATCCGCCCCCGGAATCCGTTCCGGGGGCTTTTTTGTTTCCCCATCCAACGGGACGAACTCAGGGCATTCCTCTCTGTAACTTTCCCTCATGACCAAAATGCTCTCGCTGGCCTGTTGCCTGCTTACAGGGCTTGTTGCCAGCGCCCAATGGCGAGGTGGAGACCTGTCCTTCCTTCCGAGCCTCGAAGCCGTGGACTATGTCTACAAGGATGCCGGGGGCACCCCCATCGAGGATGTCCCCCAATGGATGGTGGACCAAGGCATGAACCTGGCCCGCTACCGATTGTGGAACGATCCGGCGAGGCTCTACCATGCGCTCCCCGGCGTGGTCCAGGAAGCCAAGCGGATGCAAGAGGCCGGCATGGACATCCTGATCGACTTCCACTTCAGCGACTCTTGGGCCGACCCCGGCCAGCAGGTCGCCCCAAGGATGTGGCAATACCTGTCCTTTGACGAAGCACAAGATGCCATGGCCTGCTGGCTGGTCTGTGTGATGGAAACCTTCGCCCAAGAAGGAGTGGACATCGCCATGGTTCAATTGGGCAATGAAACCGACCCGGGCATGATGCACCCACACGGCACATTGGACGATGGATTCGGAAACCTCGCCTCCCTACTCCAAGCGGGACATGAAGCTGTGACCCTATCCAGTCCGGGAACACTTGTGTCTGTCCATGTGTCCAGCATCGATCTCGCCCCGTGGTATTTCACCCAACTTCAAGCGGAGGGCTACATGCCCGACGTCCTCGCCATCAGCAACTACAGCCTCTGGCACGAAACGGACCTCGATGTCCTGAGCGCCGCCATGGCCGCCTTGTCGACCACATTCAACCGTCCCACCTTCCTCGCTGAAACCGCCTACGCTTGGACCATCGACTGGTTCGACTGGACCCACAACCTCTGGTGGACCGGCGCAGAAAGCGACGGATACGCCTTCACTCCGCAAGGACAGCTGGATTACCTGACCGATCTCGATGCCCTCTTGACCAACCTGGGTTCTGAGCAATGTCTGGGCTGGTGTTACTGGGCACCGGACTGGGTCTCGGCCATGGGTCCTGAAGCCCTCGATGGAAGCCCGTGGGAGAATGCGGCCCTGTGGGACTTTGACGGCATCGCCCTGCCCGCGTGGTCGGCCTTCTCCGAGTGACTTCCGGGCGCCGGCATTAACCCTGGTTCGGCTCCGGAGCCTCAGGGGCCTCAGGAGCACCTGCCTCGCTCAGGGACGGGAGGTCGAGGACGTCGGCGCTGTCGCCGGAATCGAGGGTGCCAACCTCGCGGAGTTTGCGCGCCATGACGTTGGTCCGGGTGCTGCGGAGCCTCTCCAGCTCGTTCTTGGCCTTGCCGAGGCGATCGTCCACCTTTTCCAGCTGCTCGCTGAACTTTCCGAACTCCGTCTTGACCGCCTCGAGGATGCGCCACACCTCGCTGCTCCGCTTGGTGACCGCCAGCGTGCGAAAGCCCATCTGCAGGCTGTTGAGCAGGGCAGACATGGTCGTCGGGCCCGTGATGGTGATGTGGTATTTGCGCTGCAGCGTCTCGAACACTCCCGGGTGCCGGAGCACTTCCGCGTACAGGCTCTCCACCGGCAGGAACATGATGCCGAATTCGGTCGTGTAGGGCACCTCGAGGTACTTCTCGCTGATGTCCTTGGCGAAGGATTCAATGGTCCGGGCCAAGGCCTTCTCGGCCGCCTGGATCGCCGCGAGGTCTCCGGCCTCCCGGGCATCGAGCAGGTCCTCGTATCCCTTGAGGGGGAACTTGCTGTCAATGGGCAACCAGATGGATTCGTTGTCCGACGCCCCCGGCATGCGCACGGCGAACTCGACGCGTTCCGCGCTGCCCGGGCGGGTGGCGATGTTTTCCTCGTATTGCTCGCGGGGCAGAATCTGCTCGAGGATGTTGGCGAGCTGGTACTCGCCGAGAATGCCCTTCGTCTTGACGTTGGTGAGGACCTTCTTCAGGTCCCCCACTCCGCTGGCCAGCGTCTGCATCTCGCCGAGCCCCTTGTGGACCTGCTCGAGGCGGTCGCTGACCTGCTTGAACGATTCGCCGAGCCGTTTCTCCAGGGTCGTCTGCAGCTTCTCGTCCACGGTCTTGCGCATCTCATCGAGGCGCTTGCCGTTGTCCTCGCGCATCTCCTTCAGCTGCTTGTCGACGGTGCTCCGCACATCCTTGACCGACTCCAGGCTCTTCTGGCCCTGGGCATCCAACTGCTTGATCAGGTCGGCAAACCGGTTGCGCAACGCATCGGACTGGGCCTTGCCCTGGTCCTCCATCTGTTTCCGGAACTCCGCCATCAGGTCAGCCAACTCCTTGCGCTGAGCCAGGGACGATTCGCCCATCTCCTTCCGATTCGTAGCGAACTCCTCGCGGAGCAACGACTCGAGCCGCTCCACCTTCCGACCGAGGTCCTCCACCGCGCTGGAATCCGTTCCCGCCGGGCCTGACTTGCGCAAGGCGAGCAGGCAGGCGATGGCAGAGAAGAAGGCGGCGAGTCCGGCGAGAAGGGTCAACATGGGCAGTACGTTGGAAGGGGAATGGACAGGTTAAGGTAGGCGTTCCCCTTGCTGGAGGAAACCCCTGAACGGCATCAATTCTGAACAGGTGGCCCCGGCCCCGTCCGTCCCTCAATGGGTGTGGACGAAATGCTCCCGGTCGAAGCGCAGACGCGGACCGTACACTCCGCCTTCGGCCCGCTTTCCCGCGGAGATCACCATCGTCACCACCGCCTCCTTGGGCAGTCCCAGGATGCAGAAATGGAGGGGCAACGACCGGTGAATGGAAAACTCCATCGCTGGATTCAACGCCGGCCGGCCATCAGTTGGCGGATTCCCGCCGCTCCGAGAACAGCCAGTCCCCCGACAATCAGGCCCAGCAGCCCGTCCACCAAAGGCCCTGGCCAACCGTGAAAGACGTGGTGCACCACGTCGATGTGGTGGAAGATGCCGCCGGCCACCAGCAGCAGCGCCAGCGTGCCCACGTGGCTGATGATGCGAATCAAAATGGGCAAGGCACGGACCATGCCCATTCCCAGATTTTGCACCCACTTGGTATCGCGTTCGGCCAGCGCATAGCCGGCATTGTCCATGCGTACAATCAGGGCCACGAGACCGTAAACGCCGACCGTGGCCACGAGTGAAATGATGCTCACGACGAGCACTTGGACGATCAGCTCGGACTCGACGACCTGACTGAGGGCGAGGATAATGATCTCCACCGACAGGATGAAATCCACCAGCACGGCAGACCGGATCCGGGCCTTCTCATCAGGCCGCTCCGAAGCGGAATGACCATCCTCGTGATGCGGTCGAATCATGTGGAGCACCTTTTCTACCCCCTCATAAGCGAGGTACACCCCCCCCGCGATGAGGATGGGCTGAATGAGCCAGCCGGCGAAGGCGCTCAACAGGAACGCCAGCGGGAGGATGATGAGCTTGTTGAGGAAGGACCCCTTGGTGATCGCCAAGAGGACGGGCAATTCACGAGAAGCGGGAAATCCAATCGCCTTCTCCGCATTGACCGCGAGGTCGTCGCCGAGGATGCCGGCCGTCTTCTTGCCGGCGACTTTGGTCATGGCCGCCACATCGTCCATGATCAGGGCGAGGTCGTCGAGCAAGGCAAAAAAACCGGAGGGCATCATCCAAACCTAAGCCGCTCAATCAGAAAACCGCAGCGGGATGAAGCGGAGCGCGCGGCTGGGCCTTCCCATGCAAAAGCTGGAATAGGCACGATGGGGCGTCACCTTCCGCTATCCCACCACCCCTTTCGTGTTCAACTACAACCTCGGAGACCGGAAGCAAGCGGCCATGGTCAACAATGGCACACGGCGACCCAACGTGGGCATCGACCTGGTCTCAGACACCGTGCTCCTCGACACCATTCCAGGGTGGCTCGACATGGCCCCAATTCGCCCCCATCTCAGCGGAGTCAGGCTCGACCTCCTGAACCACACACGGCCTCAAACGGCCCCTTTGGCCGCAGGGCTGGACACCACGTTTGACAATACCGCAGAGGCCCCCTGAATTCGGGCCTACTCAACCTGAAGGGCCTGCTGGGCGACCATGAAATTGAAGGCCAACTCGCTCAGGCTCTGAGGATTCCCATCAGCGTCTGGGACAGTCGCCCCCCACGGACCGTGCCCTGCTCCCTGCAGGGTGTGGAGGATGTACGGCACGCCCATGTCCGTCCAGGTCGCTTCGAGCGCCAATGCATTGGTGTAGAGCACCGTTTCATCATTCGTGCCGTGCGTGATGAACAAAGCCGGATCGCCCGAATCGAACCGGTTGCCCCCGTAGACGCCGTGCCACAAGTCCACGGACCCCCGCCCCCCCCAGAAATCCAAAATGGTCTGCACTTCATAGGTCTCGCCCAAATGGGTTGTGGCCAGCATCGGGTCTTCCGCCACGGTCAGTTCGTCGGTGAAATCGCCTGGCTCTGTCACACTGACCCCGATGGCGGTGGTGGCCCCGGCGGAGCCTCCCCCCACTGTGAGGTAGTCCATGTTGATGCCGTAATTCTCGGCATTCGCCGCCACCCAGCGCAACGCCGCTTTGGCGTCTCGATGAGCGGGGTATATGGCGAGCGATTGCGTCGTCGGCCAAGTGTCCAAGCCTGCGCTGAGGACCGAGTCGGCCCATTGCTGCGGAACGGTCCCCACATCGCCGGCGAGCCGGTAGTCGATGGAGAAGGCCACCCAGCCGCGGCTGGCAAAGTGATTGGCCATCGCGACGAGACTCTCCTGTTGCCGAGAGCCCCCATTGAACGCACCACCGTGAATGATGACAATGGCAGGACGGTTGTCCCCGGCACCCTGCGGCACATAGGCATCCAGCAGCAGTGGCATGGTCATAGAGGTATCCGAATTCCAGGTCTCATGGCTCAACCCTTCCGCATAGACGATGGCTGTGTCGACCACAACCGCATAGGTGGAGTTCGCCATGACGGTGGGCACCGGAGGTCCGTCCGAACAGGGCATCCCGAACACGTTGAGCATGGCCAACACATCGCTGACGCCCACCAATCCGTTCGCATCGATGTCCGTCGCACCGCACTCCACCACACATCCGAATTCACCCAGCAAAATCAAGATGTCGGAAACACCGACCACACCATCCAGATCCAGATCTTCCGGACAATCGCCTTCGGAAGGTGCAGGTGGTGGCACATCCTCGATGCTGAGAAATTCAGACGCCACCATGGTCTGGGAAGGGCTTGTCCCGTGTCCGGCATTGCCGCGCACGAGCACCACATTCCCCTCGAGGTAGCTGAATGCCGTCAACCCCGTGCCCGCCAAAGGCTCGCCCGGAACGGGAGGTCCTACGTGCCCTTGCTGCAGTGCGACCTGGTGGATGGCGAATTCAGCAGGCAGAAAGAAATTGCCCACCGCTGGACCACCATCGTAGGGCACCACAGAGTCGTTGTGGTTGCAGATCGACAGGTATTTCCGCCCCTGTGGCGGCACCACCACGTCGTCGTAACCACAGAAAGAAAGCGGCGCATCCGTCACCCCGGAAGGGCGGTGGAAGGCCCCTTGATGAAACTGCGGCTGGTTCATTTGGGATACAATCGCCACGAAGGCATCGACACCGGGATCGTCCAACTCGATGAAGGCCTGGTTCACCAGCCCCGCTCCATTCGAAGAGCCGATCAGGCGAATGTGGTTGGCATCCACATTGTCAAACCCCGACAGCTGGGCGACGAGGTCGGACAACATGGCGATGTCGGGAGCCTCACTGTTCTCTCCGCAGAGGTTCCAGGAGTTGAGGTAGCCGGTGGGCGCCACCAGAATGTGGTCCGTCAAGAGGTTGCCCCCCAAGTTGAGCATCTGAAAACCATTGACTCCATTGCCATGGAGCAGGATCCCCACAGGAAAACCTTGTGCGGGCATTTCACCGGGCGGCACGGAAACCGCCACCGGATAGCTCCATCCATTCGGTTCCTGCGACCAGGATTGGACCAGTGAGAGATCGGACGCCCCGGTCAAATTCTGGGCGTTGGCCGAAACTGTGACACACAACAGGCCAATCAGCAGGACCTGCCAGACGGTTTTGGAATGAGACAGAAAGCAGAGCATCAATGGAAAGACGGATGGCCCGGAGAAAGGTTTGCTCGACGTGCGCAGGAAGTGTGCATCAATTCCGAAGGATGCGGCGCACGGACTGGGTTTGGCCCCTCTCATCGGTCAGGCGAAGCAGGTACACGCCCCTCCCCCAATCTCCTGCCTCCCAGCCCATTGGGGATGCGCCCAGCAAGCGACGCTCGAGGAGGACACCGGCCGCACTGAACAGCAGGGCCTCCCCACCCTGCCAGGCGGAATCGAACTCCAATTGGAATCGGGCGTCCACCGGATTCGGCGTGACGGTCCATGTCCAATCAGCTCCCATTTCCGCGATGCCGACGTAGACCACCGGCTCGGACTGCACTCCGGGACAATCGGCAAAGTCTGTGACCCACACGGAGTAGCTGCCTTCGCCAGGAGCGGTCAGGACCAGGCCCGTCTCGCCTTCGAGTTCCGTTTCATCGGCCCACCATTGGACCGAGGCGAAATCCCCTTCGATGACCAGGTCGCCGGCCGCATCCTGGATGACCTCCGGGGCCTCGAGTGGCCAGCACACCAGCAGGGAGTCGCTGGCCAATGGGCATCCAAGGTCGGACACCGACTCAACGCGGTACCAGCCGCTCTCCAATGGGAACCAGACATGGCCTCCGGCAAGGAGGGTATCAGCCAGCTCGCCATTGAAATACCAGGCCCACCAAGGGTGGTCCACGCTCGCCTCGAGCCCCATCGGAATGCCGTTGGCCTCGTTGAGGTTCAGCGGCATGCCGGCATCAGGCAGGCAAAACAGAATGGAGTCAGACATCGACGAACACCCATTGGAATCCAGGGCCATGACGGCGTACCACCCACTTTGCTCCGGCGAATACACCGCATCCGGCCCTCCGGCCACCGTCGAACCCGACAAGGACCATGAATACTGAAGCAGGCTGTCGTTGGGACAAGCCACCCCGTCCACACCGTCGAGAACAATGCCGACCTCCGGCAGCGGGTGCACCACGAGTTCGGCCGCATCCACCACCGTCACCACCGGGTCGAGGCCGATGGTCAGCTGGGCGTTGCTCGGGTTGGCGTCGATGGAAATCGTGCCGGGGCCATTCGGGGTGAACGGAGCCCAGCCGAGCCAGTCGTCTCCATCAAAGAGGTCCTCGTCGTAGAAGTCGAGGGCGTAGGGCGGATTGTTGAGGACCACATTGAGCCCGGTCCAGGTGGCCGACCCCGCATCATCGACGGTGCTCGAGGTGTAGACCACATTGTCATTGCCATCCTTCAAGGTGAAGTAGGGATCCGGATTGCCGAAGAAGTCATCCCAGCCGCCTCCGCCGGTGCTGAAGAGCTGGACTTGCTGGAGGACCTGGTCGAGGATGGTGGTCTCCAGGGTAATGGTCTCCGTGCCGGCCGTACCGAAGTACAGGCTGTCGAGGGCAGCCCCCGACGCCGGCCCGTTGGAGCCCAGCGTCCACTGGTGATCGGTGATCTGGTTGCCCTCCCCAAAGACGGTCGCTTCGAAACTGGCCCAGACCTCGCCGCATCCCGCGACCGGTTCGAAACTGAAGGAACTGGTCCCCCCGGCCCCGGGGTCAATCACGAGGGTCAGGCTGAAGGACTCCGTGACGTCCTGCTCGAAGCCGAGGGCGGTGATCACAGCCAAAATGCCGAGCTGCACATCGAAGACGCCTGGGAACGGGGGCTCTCCGCAAAGGGTCGCACACCCTGCGGTCTGTCCCGCGGCCGGTTCATACACCCCATCCTCGTCGTCGAAGGTCAGGTCCATGCCCGGCGGCAAGCCCGCCACACTGGTGATGGTGACCGTATTGAGGGTGGCCACGAGGCCAGAGCCGGGGTCCGTGATCTCGGCGGGGATGGACACACTGACCACGGTCTCGTACGGTTCGCCTGCCGTCCCGGAGGGCAGGGTTTCCGGGCACAGGGTCGGGAATCCGTCCGCAGATCCGCAATTCGGGTCCACTTCGCAATCCGCGCATTGGGACCACAGGAGGGACGAAAAAATGAGCTGGCTCCAGACGAGGAGACCGCAGGCAATCGGCTTCATGTCGTCAAGATGCACATTTCCCTGCGCCCCCGGCCCAGCACGAGGCATGGTGGTGGCCTTAATTTTCGACCATGCGCCCCCTCCCTCTTCCCGCTCTTTGGATTTTCTTCCTGCTGATTCTCCCGGGGCGCGCCGTGGCTCAAGGCCCCGTGCGGGCCATGACGGCGCAGCAGGCCCTTCAGGAAATGAACGATTTGATTCAGACACACCCTGTGGCCAAAGCCTTCTATGATGCGGCGAAAGGCGCCTACCCCGTGGCGTGGGTGGATGAGCGTCCAACCGTGGGGTTCATCGGCCAGCTCGATGACCTACTCACCAAAGAGGAATGGTTGGCGTGGGCCGAAGCTGAGCCGGCCATCACACCGGGCACCTGCCGGTATGGCATCGCCTCATTCCGGATGGACGCCTTCCAACTCGACCTCATCGACGGACTCCCGATGGCCCGCGTGGAATTGGCGTCCAAGGCGGTGCCCGACCTCGAGCGGGCCCGAGTCGGCACCCGCGTCGACAGCGTCCACGCCGGCATCAACCTGCCGCAGGCCTTCCACGGAGAGGGCGTGTTGATCGGCGTGCTCGACTGGGGGTTCGACTACACCCACCCCAACTTCTACGACACCACCCTCACGTCCACGCGGATTCGAGGCGCGTGGGACCAATACCGCCAATCCGGTCCCGCCCCGGCCGGCTTCGAGTACGGCACGGTGGCCGAGTCACCGGTGGAACTGATGGCGATGGGCACCGACACCGCCAACGTTTACTCCTACTCCACCCACGGCACCCATGTGGCCGGCATCGCAGGCGGATCGGGGTGCGGCATCGGGCTGCACGGCATGGCTCCCACAGCGGAATTCCTTTTTGCCACCCTTATGGTCGACGAAGCCTCCGCCCTCGACGCGTTCGCCTGGATGCAGGACATCGCCGAGGCGGACAACAAGCGCCTCGTCATCAACAACAGCTGGGGCCTGCCACAATGGGGTACCCCGGACGGCACGTCGCTCAGCAACCAGTTCATCGACGCCATGTCCGACGAGGGCGTGGTAATCGTCACCTCCAACGGCAACAACGGCGACAGCGACTTCCACTTCGACCACACCTTCACCGCCCCCGGCGACACGGTCCGCTCGCTCGTCACCTTCTACCCTTTGTCCTCCAACCCCAACGCGTGGGGCCAAAGCCTTCACCTCTGGGGCGAACCCGGACGGACCATCGAGGCCAGCCTCGGCTTCGCTGATGGCGCCTTCAACGCATCAGGCAACACACCCTGGATCCTCACGGAGGGCGGGCCCGGCATGTGGGAAGACGAGATTGTGGTCAATGGAGACGACACCGTCTTCTATGACGTCGTCGTGGAACAGAGCCACCCGGCCAACGGACGTCCTTTCCTCCAGATCCGCGTCCACAAGGGCCAGTCCAACGTCAACGTGATCCTGCAGGTGACTTCCCCCCTTGGCGAGGTCCACGCGTGGAACCACACCTACCTGACCAACGATGTCGGCAACTGGGGCTACGACTTCAGCTCAGCGGGACAGCCCGGGTGGACAGCGGGAGACCCGTTCTATGGCGTCCAGCATCCAGCCAGCTCCCAGAATGTCATCGCCGTCGGCGCGCACAGCGCGGACTTCGTCAATTCTGGCGGCAACGAAATCGGCGGGCAACTCGCCTATTTCAGCTCTTTTGGCCCCACCCTCGACGGCCGGTTGAAGCCCAGCCTCAGCGGCCCGGGCGTCAACGTCGAGTCCTCGCTCAGCTCCTTCCGCGACGGCTCGTACAACGTCACGGAAACAGTCGAATTCGACGGCACGACCTACGAGTTCGCCCGGCTGTCCGGCACCAGCATGAGCAGCCCGGCCATCGCCGGCATCGTCGCCCTCATGCTCGAGGCCAACCCTGCCCTGTCCTCCGCCCAGGTCCGCAACGTTCTCGAGGAGACCGCCCGGGAAGACAACAACACCGGCACGTTGCCAGAAGAAGGCGACCCCGTCTGGGGCCAAGGCAAGGTCACTGCCACCGCCGCCGTCCAAGCCGCCCTCGCCCTGAATGCCATGGAGGAATCCGACCTAAGAAACGCTCGATTTGTGGCCTACCCCAACCCGGCACACCGTCACATTCAAATCGATGTGAACGGCCAGAAGGCAGGGCGGGTCGATTGGGTCCTGATCGACCTGCAGGGACGCCCCGTCCGCCGCGGAACCAATCGGACACCCTTCGAGATGAAGCTCAACGGCCTCGCCGCCGGCGTTCACCTGCTCCACCTGAGGCAAGGGCAGCACACGGAGGTCATCCAAATCACGAAGGCACACTGACGCGCCACCCCTTCGTCGGAACCCCACAGAAATTACAACGCAAGACGACGCTGAATAGTTGTATTTCAATGAGTTACGCAACATCCCGCAAAAACGGAGCGTTGTGAAGACATGCGATTCCTTTCCCATCTTCTCGCCGCAACGGCACCCTTTGTCCTGTTGAGTTCCTGTGCCCCGGAAGAACCCGACCAGCGCACCTGCACCTCCCCCACCATGGATGGCCACACTTATGAAGTGGTCCGCATCGGGGAGCAATGCTGGTTTGCGGAAAACCTCAAGACCACCGAGTTCACCGATGGCACCCCCATCCCGGAGCTGACCAAGGAGCAACTCGTGGACGTGGATGCCCCCGGACGCATCGTGAGCCCCGACCTGCCGGAAGCCTACAACACCTTCTACAACGGCTGGACCTTGCTCAACCCGAAAGGCGTCTGCCCGGAAGGATGGAGGGTCCCCACCGCCAACGAATACAGCCAACTGCACCAATACACGCGCAGCATCTCTACTGCGGACCATTCAAATGTGACCGGCGCCGAATTCTGTGACCCCACCGATTGGGACTTCACCCTGACGGACGTCGAATTCAACAAATTCGGCTTCAGTGCCCAACCAGCCGGCATCGTTGCCCCCTTGGCACCTGCTTCCTCGTTGAACTTGAACTCCGATCAGTCCGCTTGGTTCTGGACGCGTTACTGGGACATTGAGCACCAGGGAATCGTGACGGTCGTGCCCGTTGTGCACATCAAGGAGGACCGATTTTTCGATGCCTGTGGGGGCTTGGATCCAGCCTATGGTCTTTGCCTGCGCTGCATCCTGGATGAGTGAGCAGGAACACCCAATATTGATCCTAAAACGGAGGCCAGATGGCCTCCGTTTTTATTTCACACCTGCTCCCTTCCACGATGGGACATCAACTTATTCAAATTCAAGGGCAACGCGTCAAAAAATCACTCGGTCAATGGCATCATAATCAATGGATTCGCCGGATTTCGTGTACTTGGTACACGGCTGAAATTCAAGAGGTTAGAAAATAACCGGTGTATCATTGACTCTTCCCTCTTGCGCCATGCCCAACGCCATCATTGCCGGAACCGGCTCACACGCCCCCGAGCACGTCGTCCCCAACCAGTACTTCGACCGCGTCGGATCCAACGATGCATGGATACAAGAACGGCTCGGCATCAAGGAGCGCCGCATCAGCCAGGGTGAGACCACCAGCGAACTGGCCACAAAGGCCGCACAACGGGCCCTCGACATGGCCGGGATGGCCGCCTCGGAATTGGACCTGATCGTGCTCGCCACGGCCACCCCGGACCGACCGGCCCCCGCCTCTGCGTGTATGGTCCAAGAGAAACTCGGTGCGACAAACGCCGCCGGATTCGACATCGCCGCTGTCTGTTCCGGCGCCCTCTTCGCTTTGACGACTGGTTGTCAGTTCATCGCCTCCGGCCTGTACCGCAACGTCATGGTCATCGGAGCGGACACCTTCTCGAACATCATCGACTGGGACCGACGCGACTCCGTCTTTTTCGGAGATGGGGCCGGCGCCATCCTGCTGACCGCCACCGAGGAGGACCGCGGATTCATCGGCTTCGACATGAACACAGACGGCTCTGGCCGCGACGGCTTCACCGTGCCCGCCGGCGGATCCGAACGCCCAGCCAGCGAGGAGACCCTCGCCCAAGGCCTACACTGCTTCCAGATGGATGGCCCCGCCGTCTACAAGACCGCCATCAAGGCCGTGCCCGAGTCCATCGGCACCCTGCTCGACAAGACCGGTTTGGCCATCGAAGATGTGGCCTGCATGCTCCCGCATCAGCCGAGCATCAAGATCCTCGAGGAGGTCGCCCGCCGCGTGGGCCTGCCCTGGGAGAAGGTCAAAACCAACATGGACCGCTACGCCAACACCTCAGGAGGCACCATCCCCATCGTCCTCGACGAGACCTGGCGTTCCACCGAATTCGAACCGGGTGACCACCTCCTCTTCGCCGCCGTCGGCGCGGGATGGACGTGGGGCACCGCCCTCTACAAAGTCTGACCATGCTTCAGGACAAGCGCTTTCTCATCACCGGCATTTCCGATGCCGGCTCCCTCGCCCTTCACGCCGCCAAAGCCATCGTCGAACAGGGCGGTCAGGTCGTCTGCGCCGGCCTCGGCGTCACACCCCACCACACGGACCTCTCCGACAAGGCCCAGGCCTACCTCTCCGCCAACGAAACGGCCTTCCGGGAGACGGTCAAGGCCGAATTGGGCGAGGACACCCCCATCATCATCCTGGACGCGACGCAGGAGGAGAGCATGGCCGACCTCGGGGCTGGCCTGGCGGAGAACGGACTCCATTTGGACGGGTTCCTGCACTCCATCGCCATGGACCGCACCATCCGCAACAAGCAGGTCAAGCCGTTGCTGGAGGTCACGCAGGCCGAGTTCTCTGACACCCTGGGCGTTTCGGCTTTCTCTCTGGTCCGCATCACCCACCACCTGCTCAAGACGGGCGCCCTGCGCGATGGGTCCAGCATTTGCTCGCTGAGCTACATCGCTGCGGAGAAAGTCACCTTCCACCCCTACCGCAACATGAGCGTCGCCAAAGCGGCGCTCGAGCGCATCACCATCGAATTGGCCGACGAGTTGGGCCGCAGTCGCGGCATCCGGGTCAACGCCTTGCGTTTCTCGCCCTACCTCGGCAGCAAGGCGGGCACAGCGACGCTCGAGCCGTCCGATGTCGAAAAGGCCGAATCCATGAGCCCACTGGGCAATGCCGGGCCACGCGACCTCGCCCTCGAGATCGTGCACCTCATGCAGCCCGGGCTGCACATCACTGGCGAGATCCGCCACATCGACGGCGGCTACCACATCATGGGCTGACCCGTTCCAC
>PKDZ01000088.1 GCA_002862785.1 Flavobacteriales bacterium | reverse complement strand
AAGCACTGAAAAAGAGGCATTCAAGCATCATTGAAATTTCAAGTGACGAGGCCGCGCTGCTTCAGTCCAATCTGCTCCATCTCGACGAACGGACCGTCCTGATTGACCCCCGTTTCAAGCGGGTCGGCAGCGCGCTGGAGTCCCTCGGTTATGCGCTCATCCCCTACCCCATGGAATCCGTGGGACGGATGGGCGGCCTCTTCCGTTGTACCACCCTCCCCCTGAACCGCCTTGCCTGACCTCGCCATGGATTCCATCCACTCACACCAATCGGCTGATTTGCTGATGATGATCCGGCCGGCCTCCTTCCGGAAAAATGAGGAAACTGCCGTCAACAACGGCTACCAGCAAGATGCGGCCTCCGGGGAGGACACGGTGGAACTCGCCCGGCGAGAATTCGACGGACTGGTGGACACCCTTCGCGCCGAGGACATTTCCGTCGCCGTCTATGAGGATGATGCCGAAGCCGACACCCCCGATGCCGTGTTCCCCAACAATTGGGTCAGTTTCCACGCGGACGGTCGGGTCGGCCTGTACCCCATGTTTGCCGTCAACCGCCGCCGGGAACGCCGAGAAGAGCTGATTCACCGTCTCGCGGCAGACCATGGCCGCGACATGGAAGAATGGGTTGATTTCACGGAATTCGAATCCCACGATGTCTTCCTCGAAGGAACGGGCAGTCTGATCCTGGACCGGCCCGGTGGTGTCGTCTATGCCTCGATCGGTCCGCGGACAGATGCCCAGGCGGCCGAACAGTTCGCCGACACCTTTGACATGGAGCTGGAGGCCTTCACCGCTTATCAGACCTCAGGTGACCGTCAAGCCCCCATCTATCACACCAACGTGATGCTGGCCATCGGAACGGATTGGGCAGTGGTTTGTGACGAGATTGTCACCGACGACGTCGAAAGACGGGCCCTCCTCGATCGATTGGCAGGATCGGGCAAAGCGGTGGTCCGGATCACTGCCGAGCAGGTCAATGGCTTTGCGGGCAATGTGCTCGAGGTCCTGAACCGAAAGGGCGAACGGCTCATTGCCATGAGCTCCGCGGCCCACGCGAGCTTCACGGAAGCCCAGCGCGCCACGCTTGCCTCCTGCGCCCGATTGGTCCACGCCCCCATTCCCACCATCGAAAAGCTCGGGGGTGGATCCGTCCGCTGCATGTTGGCGGAAGTGTTCCTCCCCAAAGCCCAAGACTGACCATGCGACTCGACGCCCTCCTTCAGACCCTCGCCGCCCGGGCCTTCTCCGATTGCTTCGGCACCGACCTCGAAGCCGGTCAGTTTTCCGTGCAGAAGACCCGCAGTGAATTCCCTGGGGACCGTACCATCGTGTGCTTCCCCCTAGCCCGATTCAGCAAGGCTGCCCCCGACACCACCGCTGAAGCGCTCGGTCAGGCGCTCGTCGGGATGGACGGCCCCGTGACCGGACACAACGTGGTGAAGGGCTTCCTCAACCTCGAGCTCGACCCCACCTACTGGTCGAACTGGCTGCTGGAGGATGCCGCCGCAGCGGACTATGGAATCGAGGCCCCTGGAAGCGCGCCCCACGTGATGGTCGAGTACAGCTCGCCCAATACCAACAAGCCGCTCCACCTCGGGCATCTGCGCAACAATTTCCTCGGCCACTCTGTGAGCCGGATCCTGGAGAACCGCGGGCACACCGTCACCAAGGTCCAGATCATCAACGACCGCGGCATTCACATTTGCAAGTCCATGGTCGCCTGGCAACGGTTCGGCCAAGGCGAAACGCCGGAGTCCAGCGGCTTGAAGGGCGACAAGCTGGTCGGCAAGTACTATGTGGCCTTCGACCAGGCCTACAAGGCGGAAGTCGCCGATCTCGTCGAGGGAGGAATGGCCAAGGAGGAAGCCGAAAAGGCCGCACCCATTCTCCTCAACGCGCAAGAAACGCTCCGGCGCTGGGAAGACGGGGACGCCGACACTGTGGCCCTGTGGAAGACCATGAACGGATGGGTTTACACCGGATTCGACATCACCTATGCCACGATGGGCGTCGAGTTCGACACGCTTTACTACGAAAGCGACACCTACCTCATCGGCCGGGATCGGGTGCTGGAAGGCGTCGAGCGGGGACTCTTCCAGCAGCGGGAGGATGGCTCGGTCTGGGTCGATCTGACCGGGGACGGCCTCGACGAGAAGCTCTTGCTCCGAAAGGATGGCACGGCGGTCTACATGACGCAGGACATCGGCACGGCCCTGCTTCGCTTTCAGGATGTCCCGGATCTGGACCGTCAGGTCTACACTGTCGGCAACGAGCAGGAATACCACTTCAAGGTGCTCTTCCTCGTGCTGGCCAAACTGGGCTTCGAACAAGCCGAACGGTGCCACCACCTCAGCTACGGCATGGTGGAGCTCCCGGAGGGCAAGATGAAGTCACGTGAGGGGACGGTTGTGGATGCGGACGACCTGATGGAGGAGATGTTCGGCATCGCTCGGGACATCGCGCAGGAAGCCGGGAAGCTGGACGGCCTCGATGATGAGGAACAGCGGGACGTCTTTCAGCGGGTCGGACTCAGCGCGTTGAAATACTACCTCATCAAGGTCGACCCGAAGAAAAACATGATGTTCGACCCGAAGGCGTCCATCGATTTCTATGGCAATACCGGACCCTTCATCCTCTTCAACTATGTGCGAGGACGGAGCGTGCTGCGGAAAATGGAAGGCCACGGAAGTTCGCTGCCCACTGGCGGTCTGGCCACTCCAGGGACAGATGAAATGGACCTCATCGGCCTGTTGCATGACCTGCCTGACGTCCTCGACGAGGCAGCGGAGACCTACAACCCTTCCCTTGTGGCCAACTGGTGCTACGATTTGACAAAGGCCTACAGCAGCTACTATCAGGACCACCCGATCCTCACGGCGGATTCCGAGGAGGACCGCAACCTGAGACTCGTGTTGACGGAGCGGTTCACCCGCTGCTTGAACCTCGGGATGGGTCTGCTTGGCATCGCGCTTCCAGAGCGGATGTGATCAGCCTTCGATGCGGCGCGCGACCTGCTGGTTGCCGAAATCGATGTGCACCTGATGGACGTCGGCCCCCTGAAGGTCCACTTCCACCGTCTGCTCTCCCGGCTTGAGGTCCAGCTCCACTGCAGCCCCTCCTTCCCAGCGGATGGAACAGGATTGTGCTTCAGCCGCATCCAAGGAGATGTGCACGAGGCCATCCCCGGCCCGGTGGCAGGAGATCACCCGTGAGTAGGCCCCTGTGATGCGCCCTTTCATCATCATGGCCACGAATCGGCGATACAAGACGTAGAGAAACATCGCCATCAAGGCGACGAACAGGACTTGGGACAGAAGATCCAACGTGGGCATGACCGGAGTTCAGAGTGCGAAGATGCCGCCAATTCGGCCAACGGCCTCGTAGCGCTCGAAGACGTGGTCCGCCGAAACCATCTCTTCCAAGATGGTCAGCGAGACGTACTTCCCTCCCCCACTGGATTTGCGCTCGACCCGGACATCATCCGGAAACACAGCAAGCACGGCTCCAATGCGGTCCGCTTGATTGGGCGCGATGAACTTGAACATGTACTCGGCCGGCCAGTCGTGGTGCGCGTCGAGTTGGGCCCGAAGCCCTGCCTTCTTGTCCTCGTCCATGCTGCGAAGGTACCCGTGGGAAATGGAAAGGGACGCCCGAAGGCGCCCCTTTCGCTTGGTTCTCGTGAGAAGGATGTGGTGTCCCCTCAAGCGAGCATCACTGCGGGCAATCCGATCCGTAGATCTGGAAGAAGTCCAGCAGGTCGTTGATGTTGATCGTGCCGTCTCCGTTGAGATCACCCGGGCATGGCGGCGTGTACTCGCAGCTTCCGTCGTTGGTGTTGGCGAGCGGGTTGTAGTTCTCAGCCTGTGGATCCGTACAGCCTTCCAGCGGCAGGATGCAGCCGGAATCGAAGTTGGCGCTCGGGTCGTAGTTCAGGGCCGTCTCGTCGGTACAACCGGGGTAGAGACAGGAACCATCATCAATCAGGGCATTCTCGTCGTAGTTGGCCGCGGCAGCGTCCGTGCAGCCTTCCGTCGGGTAGGCACAGAAGCCAGCGACGTTGGCGGTCGGATCGTAGTTGTCGGCCTCCGGATCCATGCAGCCGAGGAACAGGCAGGTGCCGTCATCGACCAAGGCGGTGGCGTCATAGTTGACCGCAGCCGCATCGGTACAGCCCTCCATCGGGTAGGAACATTCACCGTCCACGTTGGCCGTGGCGTCGTAGTTGTTGGCTTCCGGATCCGTACAGCCGAGGAGCAGGCAGGTACCGTCCTCGTCCGTTGCGGAGGCGTCATAGTTCAGGGCGTTCGGGTTCGTACACCCGGCCACCTCGAGCTCGTCGCAGATGCCGTCACCATCCCCGTCGTTCATGCAGGTCTCCCCATCGCAGTCGTAGATGCCGGTGTAGGTGCAGCTTCCGTCATCGCTGGTGGCGCCGTCCACGTAGTTGCAGGCGCTCTCGTCCGTGCATCCGCAACCGGGGTTGCCGATCGGGAAGGTCATCACGAGGTCATTCTCGCCGTCGCCCTCCGGGAAGACCTGGAGGCTGATCTGGCCGCTGAGCGTACCGCTCGTGGTGAATTGGCCGAGCAGGACGCGGAGGTCGTCACCAGCCTGGGCGTTGGTCGCCCCATTCAGGGTGAACCAAGCACCACCGAAGGATCCATCGATGGTGATGTTGCCACCAGCCTCAAACGGCTCGATCCAGTTGGCGTCCTCACTCTGGACTGCGGTCACCTCCACCTCGCCGGCGAGCAGGTTGGGAGCCTGCGTCAATCCGATCGTCACGTAGCTGTCGTACTCGAGGGCCGTCTGGATGCCGAACAGGATCGGGTTGATGACCTGTCCGAGGGCTCCACCGAAGGGATCCTGGTAGAAAGACGTGCTCGTGTTGATGTACGTTTCGAGTCCGTCCTCACCGACGATGCTCGAGAGCACATCGGTCGGGTTGACCATCGTCACGTACAGGCGGTAGGTGGTCATGCCCGGGATGGCGTCCTCGGCTACGGTCTCCAGCTCGATGCTGTAGCCGTCGATGACCGGGGCGTTGACGCAGCTACAGTAGTCGCAGGAACCGTCGTCCAAGTTGGCGGGCTCGAAGTAGTTACAGGCACTGGGGTCCGTGCAGCCTTCGATGTCGGCCACCACACAAGAGCCGTCATCCTCGTCGGCCAGCGGGTTGTAGTTCAAGGCCTCCGGGTTGGTACAACCGGCATAGAGGCAGGATCCGTCACCGGCCATGGCCTCGGGGTCGAAGTTCAAGGCAGCCGGATCGTCACAGCCGAGGGCGAAGCTCACCGTGATGGCCTGGGCCACTTCGGTGCTGTTGCCGCAGTCGTCGGCGATGGTGAAGGTCCGGGTGGCCGTGTAGCCTCCCAGCCCCTGTTCCGTGCAGACATCGACAAACGTGATCGTCACCGTGCCACAGGCATCCTCGGCCTCGGGCAGGTCCACCGGGATGGACTGACCGGCCACCACCTGGTAGCTCGTGTCGGCCGGAGCGGAGGTCACCACGGGAGCTGTGTTGTCCGTGAAGACGATGGTCTGAAGGTGCGTAGCGCTGTTTCCACAACCGTCTTCCGCGGTGAAGGTCCGCAGGACGGTGAAGTCGCCGGCGCAGTCACCCTGGACGGTCTCATCGCTATAGGTCAAAGTGACGGAACCGCAGTCATCGCTGGCCGTGGCCTCCGTGACAGGCAATTCATCGCTGCACTCGAGGGCGAGGTCCTCCGGGGTGCTGGTGAACACCGGAGCCGTCGTGTCGAGGTAGGAGATGGTCTGCAGGTGCGTGCTGATGTTGCCGCATCCATCCATGGCCGTGAAGGTCCGCTCGATCACGCGGCTTCCGTCGCACGGGAAGCTCTCGCTGTCGGCGTAGGTCACCGCAACACCGGAACAGGCGTCGGTGGCCGTGGCCATCTCCAGGGTGTAGTCATCGTTGCAATCCAGCGTCTGGTCTGCCGGAGTGAAGTCGAACACCGGGGCCGTCAGGTCCTCGAGGGTGATGACCTGCTGGGCACTCGTGCTGTTGCCGCAAGCGTCCGTCACGGTCCACGTCCGGGTGATGATGTTGCTGGAGATACAATTGGATGCACCCAAGGCGGTCACGGAGCCCTGTCCGCCATTCACGATGGCCAACACACTGCCGGTCAGCTCTGTCCAACTCAGGACGATTTCCTCGCTGGAGAAGGATTGGCTGAATTCTGCCGCAGAGGCATCCACGAACAGATTATTGGAGACCAATTCGGCTCCGACAATGCCGGCACCGCTGATGTTGCTGATGCGGACTTCGATGTAATCATAGCTCTCCGAGCCGATCACGTCGAGGACACCGAGATCAATCTGGTCGCCATCAATGTCCACGCTCAGGGCGCCGCGGAGGTTGATCGGGTTGGACACCTGATCGTCCAGGTCGAGCTCCAAGCCGTCGCCGATGGTGACCCCCGTGGCCTCCAGGACCCGCGGGAACGCGGCGAGGTTGTTGAGGCGAAGTTCCACGCGAATGTCCGCGGTCAATCCATTCAAGGAGAACAGTCCGTCCTGGACGACATCGCTGTGGCTCACCGTCGGAGCGGAATCACAAGCGTCGGCGGCATCGGTCACGTCTCCCGCTCCGGCCGGCGTGATGTCGGCGGAACAATCGAGGGTCACGTCGGCCGGAACCGTGAAGGTCGGTGCCGTGGTGTCCTCGAAGGTGATCGTCCAATCGTGCGTGGCCGTGTTGCCGCAGTCGTCCTCCGCGGAGAAGGTGCGCACCACCTGATAGGTGCAGGCATCGAGTGTCGTCTCCACATCGGAGAAGGTCACGTTGATGGCCCCTGAGCAGAGGTCGTCTGCCGTCACGGCGGTGGCCGGGATGGCCTCGCCGCATTCCAGCGTGGTGTCCGCGGGCAAACCGGAGAAGGCCGGGGCCGTCTCGTCCACCACAGTCACCGCCTGGATGGCTTGGCTGAAGTTGCCGCAGGCATCGATGGCCGTGAAGGTCCGGATGAGCGTGTACTCGTTGGCACACGTTCCGGCCTGCGTCGTCATCTCTTCCGTCAGGTCCACCGTACCGCAGGCATCGCTGGCCGTCGGCATGGGGAAGTCGTATTCGTCCTCGCAGCTGAGGGTCACATCGGCGGGCATGTTCTCAATGGCAGGAGCCGTCGTGTCCTCGATGGTGTAGGTCGTCTGGGCCGTGTTCACATTGCCGCAGGCATCCTCAGCAGACCAGGTCCGCACAAGGGTTCCCGTGCCACCGCACCCGGTCTCCGTCATTTCGTCGACGTAGGTGATGGTCACGCCATTGCAGTTGTCCACGGCCACGGCGAGGTTCGTTGGGAGCGGATCGCCGCACTCGAGCGTGGCATCGGCCGGCACGTTGGTGAAGACCGGAGCGGCGTTGTCCACCACATGGATCACATGGCTGACGGTGTCAGCATAGCCGAAGTTGTCGGTCACGACGTAGGAACGGACGATGTCATAGGTTTCGCCACACGGTCCATCGAGGATCTCGTCGAAGTAGGAGAAGTCGAGGTCGGTGTCGCAGTTGTCCGTGGCCGCGGGGTACTCCACGTCCATGCTGGCGGCGGTGCAGCTGATCTCCATTTCCTCGGGCGTCTCGGTGAAGACCGGAGCCTCGCTGTCGAACAAGCAGACATCATCGCACTCGTAACCGAACTGCGGGTAGTAGCAACTCTCGTCGTCGATGATGGCGCTCGGCGAGTAGTTGCACGCCGTCTCATCGGTACAGCCACACTGGCTGCCGCCGAAGGTGAGGGTCACGCGCTCCTGGTTCAGGTTGATTCCCTCCGGGAACACCTGGACGTAGAACTGACCGCTGAGTTCACCGTTGGTCGTCAGCTGGGCGAGCAAAACCTTCTGGTCGTCGCCGGCCACACCATTGGTCACGTCGGGGTTGACGAACCAACCGGAACCGATGATGTCATCGATGGTGAAGCCGTTGCCTGCCTCAAACGGTCCGCTCCACGGATCGGGTTCGGGCAGTCCCTGGACGCTTCCCTGACCGAGGACCGTGTTCGGCACGGCGTCGATTCCGATGGTGAACCAGCTGTCGTACTGGATTTCCGGGAAGAAGTCATACAAGATGGGGTTGATGCCGTTCGGGAACACGCCTCCATTCGGGTGCTGGTAGAAGTCGCCCGTGGTCTCCACGTAAAGCGGGTTCTCCGTTTGACCCGTCACCGCGCTCACCTGGTCGGTGGCATTCGGCATGGTGATGTAGATCCGGTAGGTCGTGTAACCGGGAATGCCGTTGAGGGCATACTCTTCGATTTCCACACCGTACTCAGGCATGTCGGTCGTGTAGCCGGCGCAGCTGCAGTAGTCGCAGGAGCCGTTGTCCGTGTCGGCAAGCGGCTGGTAGTTGCAGGCCAAATCGTCCATACAGCCCTCGAAGTTGCCGTCGAAGGCGTCACAGATGCCGTCGCCGTCGCTGTCCACGAGACAGTTGCCGTCACAGTCGTAGGCGGGCTCCGGATACGTGCAGGACCCATCGTCAATCGTGGCCGTGGCATCGTAGTTGCACGCCGTGGCGTCGATGCAGCCGAGGCAGCTCGTGAAGTCACAGGACCCGTCGTTCAACGTGGCCGTGGCGTCGTAGTTGCACGCTGTGGCCACAGTACATCCAGCGCAGCTTGTGCTTTCGCAGCTTCCGTCATCGAATGTGGCGTTGATGTCGAAGTTGCAGGACTGGAGGTCCGTGCAGCCAAGGGTCTCCTGCTCGTCGCAGATGCCGTTGGCGTTGCTGTCGTTCAGGCAGTCTCCGTTGCAGTCCACGAAGGCACTGGCCGGGAAGACGCATCCACCGTCGTCGGACGTGGCCGTGGCGTCATAGTTGCATGCCGCGGCGTCGGTACAGCCGCTACAGGAAGCGTAGTCACAGGTGCCGTCGTTGACCGAAGCCTCAGCATCGTAGTTGCAGGCGGCAGCGTCGGTACAACCGGCACAGCTGGTGGTGTCGCAGGAGCCATCGTCAAACGTGGCGCCATCCGTGTAGTTGCAGGCCAGCGGGTTCGTGCAGCCCGTCACCTCAGTCTCGTCGCACAGGCCATTGGCGTTGGCGTCGTTGAGGCAGTTGCCGTCACAATCCACATAGTCCACTCCATAGAAGTCCGCAGCGTAGAGACAGGTGACAGGAATCGTGGCGTCTGCGTTATAGTTGCAGGCGGCCGGATCCGTACAACCGGCACAGGACGAGAACTCACAGTCGTTCTCCGTGTCACCGAAGTTACAGGCAAAGGGCAGCTCGCACCCCACGAACTCGATGCTCGGGGCGGAACCACCATAGGTGCATCCGTAGGTCAGGAAATCGGCCACACCATCCTCGTAATTGTCGGCAGCGGGGTCGCCACAGCAAGTCGTGAAGTCACAGGCGCTGTCGTCCTGGATGGTGGCCGTGGGGTCATAGTTGCAGGCAAAAGTCACCATGCAGCCCGCGCAGCTCGTGAACTCACAGGAACCGTCGTCGACATTGGCGCCGATGAAGAAGTTGCACGCCTGCGGATCGGTACATCCACCATACTCGCAGGAACCATCATTGAAGTCCACGGTGGCGTCGTAGTTGTCAGCATCCGTATCAGTACACCCGCCGAAGAGGCAGGAACCGTCGTCGACCGTGGCCGTGTCGTCATAGTTGAAGGCATCGGCCGAGGTGCATCCGCGGCAGCTGAAGAACTCACAGGAGCCGTCGTTCAACGTGGCCGTGTCGTCATAGTTGCACGCGATGTCGTTGGTACAACCGGCGCAGCTCGTGGTGTCGCAGGAACCGTCGTCGACGTTGGCGTCGAGGTCGAAGTTGCAAGCGAGCGGATCGGTACAACCGGGGTACTCACAGGAGCCGTCGTTGAAGTCGGCCGTGGCAGAGTAGTTCGACGCAGCGTCATCGGTACAGCCACCGAAGACACAGGAACCGTCATCGAGGAGGGCGTCCGCCTCGTAGTTGGCAGCGGTGCTGTCAGTACAGCCGTAGCAATCGAAGGTGCAGGATCCGTCGTTCTCCGTGGCGGCAGGGTCGAAGTTGCAGGCGCCTTCGTTGTTACAGCCCTGAACCTCATTCAAGTCGCAGATGCCATCGAAGTCGGCATCTCCAATGCAGGTGCCGTCACAGTTGTAACCGTAGTCGGCATACCAGCAGGTGCCATCGTCGTCCGTGGCCACATCGCTGAAGTTGCAAGCGGTGTCGTCCATGCAGCCGGGGACCTCGTCCTCGTCACACACGCCGTCTCCGTCCAGGTCGTTCAAGCAGACTCCATCACAATCGAGATGCGGAGCGCCATAGAGGTCCTCAGGATAGAGGCAATTGTCGTTGTCCGTGTATGCCGTGGTCGGGTCGTAGTTGCACGCGTCCTCCAACTGGCATCCACATTGGGGCTCTCCCCACCGCAAGGTCTGGAACTGCATGTTGTCGCCGTCTCCGTTGGGGAAGACCTGGACATACACCTGACCACTGAACACACCGTCCGTGGTGAACTGACCAATCAGCACCCGCAGGTCGTCGCCGGCGGCTCCGTTAGAGGAACCGTTCAGGGAGAACCAGCCGCCGCCATAGGTGCCATCGAGTTCGATGTTGCCTCCGGCCTCGAAGGCGCTCACCCAGGACTCGCCCTCGACGAGGGTCACCTCGCCTTCACCGGCAGCCGAATTGGCCGTACTGGTGAGGCCAACGGTCACCCAACTGTCATAAACAAGCGGCGGGAAGGCGTCGAAGAGCATGCCGTTAATGCCATGGGCACTGGCAGCACCAAGCGGATCCTGGTGAAAGCTCGTGCTCGTCCGGATGTAGGTCGGGTTCTCGGACTCGCCGGTCACGGCGCTGAGGAAGTCATCGGCGCTCTCGAGGGTCACGTAGACCTGGTAGGTGGTCATGCCGTCGATGCCGTCCTCGATCGTATCGATGTCGAGGTTGTAGGGGCCGCTGGCCGGGTAGACGCCGTCACAGGAGCAGTAATCGCAGGACCCGTCGTCCGAGGTGGCCACGGCGTCGTAGTTGCAGGCGAGGGCATCGGTACAACCGAGGGCCTCGAGTACGGTGATGGTCTGGGTCGCCGTGTTGCTGTTGCCACAGGCGTCGACCGCCGTAAACGTCCGAATCACCAAGGCAAAGTCATTGGCACTGGCGTCGGTCACCTCGCTCTGGAGGACCGTCACGTTGCTGCAGTTGTCGCTGGCCTCGGCAGAGGAGGACGGCATGTCGTCGTACACCCCCACTGTGAGGTCGGCCGGCACGCTCGTGAAGAACGGCGCCACCGTGTCGATGACGGTGATGGTCTGCACATATTGGCTGCTGTTGCCACAGGGGTCCACGGCAGTGAACGTGCGAAGGATGGTGGCACTGCCGGCGCACTCTCCGTCGAGGGTCTCTTCGGATGAGGACACGGTCACGCTGCCGCAGTCGTCCTGGGCCACCACATCGGAGGTGGGGACCAGAGCGTCACAGGAAATGGTGGTGTCGGCGGGGACTTGTGCAAACGAAGGGGCGACGGCATCGACGATGGTGATGATTTGGATGTCGATGGCCTCGTTGCCGCAATCGTCTGCGACGCGCCAAGTTCGGGCGATCATCTCGCCGATGCACGGATCCATGTTGAACATGGTGGCGTCGTTGAAGCTGATGGTGTAGCTGTTGCAATCCGTGGCGGAGGTCACCTCACCCAGGGAAGCTGGGCTGATGTCGTCACCACAGTTCACGGTGATGTCGGCCGGAGCGGAGAAGACCGGAGCGGCATCGTCCACCACGCTGATGGTCCAGGTGGAGGAGGTGCTGTTGCCGGCGGCGTCTGTGGCCGTGTAGGTGCGGGCCACCGTCGTCAAGCAACCGTCACCCGAGGTCACTTCTTCGAGGCTCACGGAGAGCTCGGAGCAGAGGTCTTCCGCTTGGATATCGGCCGTGGGCAGGGCATCATCGCATCCCACGGTCACGTCGGCCGGGAAGTCCACAAAATACGGGGCGACCGTGTCCACATGCGGGCCGAAACTGAGCATCACGAGATCACCGAGGCCCTCGGCCTCACCGTTCGGGAAAACCTGCACATAGAACTGACCGCTCAACTCACCGTCTGTGGTGAGCTGGGCGAGCAGGACACGCTGATCTTCCCCAGACACACCATTGGTGAAGTCACTGGTGGCATACCAAGCCCCTCCGAAGAAGCCGTCGATGGCCAAACTCTCGCCGTTCTCGAATTCAGTGATCCAGCTCTCGGCCTCGGCAAAGCCGATGGCAGATTCGCCGCCAGCGAGGTCCGGAGCCTGGTCGATGCCGATCGTCATCCAGCTGTCGTACTGGAGGGACGGGAAGGCATCGTAGAGGGTCGGGTTGATTCCATTCGGGAAAGCGCCACCGAGCTCGTCCTGATAGAAGGAGGTCGTGGTGCTCACAATGGTCGGGTTGTTCTCATCACCACTGACCGCAGACACGAGGTCATCGGCGTTCGGGGTGGTGATGTAGAACCGGTAGGTGCGCATGCCCGGAATGCCGTCGAAGGCGACGATCTCTTGCTCGAGACCGTACTGGGCATTGTCGCTGGACGTTTCGCCGCAGCAGAAGAAGCAGCTGCCGTTGTCGTCGGTGGCAGTGTTGCTGTAGTTGCAGGCTGTAGCATCCGTACAACCCGAAACCTCCAGTCCATCGCAGACGCCATCTCCGTCCGCATCGGCGATGCAATTCCCGTCACAGTCGACGTGCTCGCTGGCTGGGAACGTACAGGTTCCGTCGTCGGTCAGGGCATCTGCATCGTAGTTGCATGCGTTGCTGTCCGTGCAACCCGCACCGCAGACCAACTCTGTACCGTTTGCCACAATTGAAGTGACACCAACGGCACCGCTCGAGAACTGAACTTTTACTGAGCGTGCGAAAGAAACACCCGAAACAGTGATTGAATTCTCTCCCAAAGCAAGAGCTTGAGCATTGCCGTTAAACCAGTTGCCGTTGGCCACTGTCTTGACCACGCGGTAGTTCGCACCGCCGTCAGGGAGTGAAGCAACAGTCAAAACCAAAGTCTGGGCTGAGTTGCTGCTTGGATCATCGGGAGTGGTCAAAGTCAAAGCATGTGGCCAGTTGCCATTGGGACCTGCTCCGAATTGATTGCACTCAGAAATGGGCGTTCCTGGATCCACCGCGTAGCATTCGTCACGCTCCTCATCGTTGATGGACAAGAAGTCAAATTCCACGTCTCCGTCAGAGAATTGGAACTTCACTGCTCGGTCGAAACCAACTGCAGCCACGGTTACCGTATTCTGACCCAAAACGAGGTTTTGGGGGTTACCGAAGAAAGAACCACCATTCGCTGTGGTCTTGAACACTCGGTATTGCGCTCCAGCTGGCAATGAGGTCACATTGATGACCATCGTTTGCGCTTCCTGAGAACTGGCGCCATCAGCAATGGTCGTCGCAGTCAACACAAATGGCCACGCCGCAGCAGAACCGCTTGTAAAGCTTGAGCAAGCGCTGATTGCAACGCCGATGCCCGCGCAAGACGAGCCGTCACCACCGCAAACACCACAAGCATCGAGAGCGTTGCCGTCGCAGTCGCACGCACCGTCAGCGATGCCGTCTCCGCCGCAAACGCCACATTCGTCTGCTTGGAGACATGAGCCGTCGTCAGAGATCGCATCAGCATCATAGTTGCAAGCGGCATCATCTGTACAGCCTGCGCAAGTGAGGTACTCACAAGAGGCATCATCGTCTGTGGCAGCGCTGTTGTAGTTGCAGGCACCATTGTCAGTACAACCGGCAATCTCCAACTCGTCACACACACCGTCACCGTCCGCGTCATTCAAGCACACGCCATCACAGTCGTAGACCACGGCGTAGTTACCACCACCGCATGAGCCGGTGAAATCGTGGCTTCCGAGGCCTGTCCAGTCGTTCTGGTCGAGGACAATCCACTCACTGTCGTCGGCATTCGTACCCGCAGACGCTGTCCAATCGCCACCGTTTCCGCTGGTGATATCAGACTTACGAATCAAGCTGTGGTCCTTTGTACCCGCAGACACACCCGCAACATCCCAACCAGATCCAGGATCGCCGTTCCAGTCACCGATGGCGTCGATTTGGATGAAGTCATCCTGCGTACCCATCACGAGCATGTAGCCGTCGTCTCCATTAGACAGGAAGTTGTGCGTCTCGTCCGCTTCAGCCAAGATGGCTGGATCGGCTGATCCGTGCGCAATGACATAAACATCACCTGGAGCGATTGACGCTCCGGCATCGAATTCGTTCCACCATTCGTACTCACCTGGAACCGTTGGAGCATTGGCCACACTTGGGTAAGCATAACCGTCCAAGCTGATTGCAACGTCGGTTGGGTTGTAGATCTCGAGGAACTTGTTGTTGCTTGAACCTTCCGCGTAACCGCTGAAGAAGAGGCCGCAAGCAGGTGCGTCACCAGGCAACAACGTTGGTTCCACATACTCACAGTTGCCATCGTCGTCGGTGGCCGAGTCGTCGTAGTTGCAGGCGTTGCTATCGGTACACCCGGCACTGCCGCAGGACACGGTCTGGAAGCCGAAGGTGTTCTGAATCAGCTGGGACTGGTCTCCGTTGGGGAAGACCTGGATGTAGAACTGCCCGCTGAGGTCACCGTCGGTGGTGGCCTGCGCGAGGAGCACCTTTTGATCGGCACCGGAGATGCCGTTGGCGCTGCTGGGCAGAATGTACCATCCCCCGCCGATGGGCGAGCTGATGTCCACATTGCCGCCGGCACCGAACCCGATTTCCCAGGAAGCGACGTTGGGGTCGACGAGCAAGGAGATGTCGGTCTCGCCCGCGCCGAGGTCCGGCTGCTGTTCGATTCCAATCGTCACCCAGCTGTCGTACTGGACATTCTCCAGTCCCGGCACGGTGTAGAACAAGGGGTTGATGGCCGCAGGGGTCGTTCCACCCAGCGCGTCCTGATAAAAAGACGTGGTGGTGTTGAGGAACAAAGGATCCGTAGCATCTCCAATCACGGCGGACACGAAGTCATCCGTGGACGGGGTGTTGAGATACACCCGGTAGGTAGTCAAACCGGCAACCACATCCGTGGCCACGGTCTCCACCGAGAGCGAGAATCCCGCCATGTCTCCAGTGGACTGGAAACAGGCGTTCTGGGCATTCGCGGTGCCAAAGAAGGTCACCAGCAAACAAGCGAGGGAGTACAGTTGAAAGCGCATGTTCATGCAGTTAAGCACCTCTAAGATAGCTCATTTGTCCACGACTTCTACGCATTCATCTAAGTTTTTTTCTATTTCGTCGCAGTTTTTAGTGCTTACAGTTGATGCGGGGACCTCCCCTCTCCCCGGTCTACCTTTGTTCTCCCCATGTTCGAGAACCTCAGCGACCGCTTCGAAAAAGCCTTCCAGCGCATCAAGGGCGAGGCCACGATCACCGAAGCCAACATTGCCGAAACCACCAAGGAAATCCGCCGGGCCCTCGTGGAGGCGGATGTCAACTACAGCGTCGCCAAACGCTTCGCCAACCGAGTCAAGGAGAAGGCCGTTGGCCAAGAGGTCCTCACCTCCGTGCGCCCGGGCCAACTCCTTGTCAAAATCACGCAGGAGGAGCTCGCCGAGTTCATGGGCGGCCAACACGCGGGCCTCAACCTCAAAGGCAAGCCCGGGGTCATCCTCATGAGCGGCCTGCAGGGTTCGGGAAAGACCACGCACACCTCCAAACTGGCGTCGCACCTCCAGTCCAAGCAGGGCAAGCGCCCGCTGCTGGTCGCCTGTGACGTCTATCGTCCGGCGGCCATCGATCAACTCGAAGTCATGGGCAAGCGCGTCGGAGCCGACGTATTCACCCAGCGAGAGGAGAAGAACCCCGTGGCCATTGCCGAGGCCGCCCTTCGCCACGCCCGGAGCCACGGGAATGATGTGGTCATCATCGATACGGCCGGGCGTCTGGCCGTGGACGAGGCCATGATGGACGAAATCGCCCGAATCAAGGAGGCGGTCCAGCCCAGCGAGACGCTGTTTGTGGTCGATGCCATGACCGGTCAGGACGCCGTTCGGACGGCCCAAGCCTTCCACGAGCGGATCGCCTTCGATGGGGTCATCCTGACCAAAATGGACGGCGATACCCGCGGCGGTGCCGCCCTGTCCATCCGAGAGGAGACGGGCAAGCCAATCAAATTCATCGGAACAGGTGAGAAGCCCGAAGCCCTCGAGCCCTTTCACCCCGACCGGATGGCACAGCGCATTCTTGGAATGGGCGACGTGGTCACCTTGGTCGAAAAGGCCCAGGAACAGTTCGACGAGGCCCAAGCCAAGAAGCTGGAGAAGAAGATCCGAAAGAACAGCTTCGACTTTGAGGATTTCCTGGAACAGGTCCAGCAAATCAAGAAGATGGGCAATGTCAAGGATCTCCTCGCCATGGTGCCGGGCATGGGCAAGGCCCTGCGGGGGGTGGACATCGATGACGATGCCTTCAAGCACATCGAAGCCATCATCCGCTCGATGACGCCCGATGAACGCCAACATCCCGAAAAACTGAACGGAAGCCGGAAAACCCGCATTGCCAAGGGCAGCGGGACCTCGGTCCAAGAGGTCAACCAATTGCTCAAGCAGTTCGGCGAGATGAAGAAGATGATGAAGATGATGAACGCAGGCGGTGGGCGCCGGAGTGGACTGGGCGGCATGATGGGTCGCGGTGCGATGCCCGGCGGAATGCGCATGCCCCGATGAGCCAGACGACCATGCAAGACACACGCATCCTCGACGGCAAGGCCCTGTCGGAGACCATGAAGGGGGAAATCGCAGACGAGGTCAAGGAGTGGGTTGCCGCCGGACATCCGGCGCCCCATTTGGCCGCCGTGCTCATCGGCGAGGACGGCGCCAGCCGGACCTACGTCGACCACAAGGTGCGCAGCTGCGCCCGGGTCGGATTCGAGAGTACCCTCATCCAACGGACGGCGGACATCACGCAGGAAGAGCTCCTGGAGATCGTGCACGGCCTCAATGACGACCCGTCCATCGACGGCTTCATCGTCCAGCTTCCCCTCCCCGACCATCTCGACGCCCAAGCGGTGATTGAGGCGGTGGACCCGGCCAAGGATGTGGACGGGTTCCACCCGGTCAACATGGGCAACCTCGCCCTCGGGCTTCCCGGCTTCGTCCCCGCCACGCCGGCCGGCATCATGACGATGCTCGAGCGTTCCGGAATCGACACCCAGGGCAAGCATGCTGTGGTCATCGGCCGATCCAGCATCGTCGGTACTCCCATGTCCCTACTGCTCAGCCGGAGCGGCCAACCGGGCAACTGCACCGTCACGCTCTGCCACAGCCGTACCGTCGACCTGGCGGGCCATTGCCGTGAAGCCGACATCCTGGTGGCGGCCGTCGGCCGTCCTGAGATGGTCAAGGCGGACATGGTCAAGGAAGGCGCCATCGTCATCGATGTCGGCATCACCCGTGTGGAAGACCCCACCGCCAAGCGGGGATACCGCCTCAAAGGCGATGTCGATTATGCCGACGTCGCCCCCCGATGCAGCTGGATCACCCCCGTACCGGGAGGCGTCGGTCCGATGACCATTGTGAGCCTGCTGCGCAACACCCTTACCGCCGCCCGGGCCAAGCACCGGGCCTGAGCCATGTCAGAGGTCACCCCCCGGGACCGGGAATGGATGGCTGAGGCCCTCACGCTGGCGCGTCGGGGCCAGTTTGGCACCGCACCCAACCCTCGGGTTGGGTGTGTCCTGGTCCGAGATGGCCACGTCCTCTCTTCCGGCTGGCATGCTGTCGTCGGCGGTCCCCACGCCGAAGCGGCTGCCCTCCAAGCGCTTCCGCCCGACGGAGATGCGCGGGGCGCCACGGCCTACGTCACCCTTGAGCCCTGCAGCCACCACGGCCGCACCCCACCCTGCTCGGAGGCCCTCATTGCCTCCGGCATCATGCGCTGCGTCGTGGGCATGGTGGATCCGAACCCCAAGGTGGCCGGCTCCGGCATCGACCGCATGCGCGCCGCCGGGATCGACGTCTCCATCCTCGAGGCCTTTCCCGAGGGCCGCTGGCTCAACCGCCGCTTCCTGAGTGCCATGGAGCGAGGACGGCCTTGGATTGTCCTGAAGTGCGCCGTCAGTGCCGATGGGTTCATAGACCCGCCACGTCGGAAAGGCGAAATGGGCAGCCTGGCCATCACCTCCCCTGCATTGCGCCGGCTCACCCACCAGTGGCGGGCCGAGGAAGGGGCCATCCTCGTGGGGGCGGGCACCGTTGGCAACGATGACCCCACCCTGAATGTCCGGGAAGCCGAGGGGCCGAATCCACTCCGCATTGTCCTAGACCCTGAAGGACGCACGACTGCAGACCGTCAGGTCTATGCCGATGGGCACTCCACACTCGTGGTGGGTGGACCTCAAGGACTGCCGGAATCTGTCGTGCACCTCGACGCGGAAGGCCAGTTTGTCCTGCCGTTCCTGATGGAGGACCTGATGGCCCGTGAGGTTCGTTCTGTGCTGGTCGAGGGTGGAGCCGATACGCTCGGTCGATTTCTTGACGCCGGCCTTTGGGACGAAATCCGTCTGTGCCACTCCACCGAGCAGACTGAAGGCGGATTGCCGGCACCGGCTTGGCCCACTGAGGAGGACGCCATCCTGCGCGGCGAGCACCCCTTCGGAACAGACCGCGTCGAGTATTGGGTTCACCCGGCAGCCGCAGCGTGGATTGGAACCCATTTCCCCCCCACCCTCTCGGTGCCGCTTCCATGATTGCCCTCGGCCTCAGCATCTTGGTGTCCACCCTGCTGTTCAGTTGTTTCCGGCTGTTCCCGAAGTACAATGTCCGGCTGGAAGAAGCCGTGGTCCTCAACTACATCGTGGCCGGCTCCATCGCCGTGACCATTGCCGGGCCCTCCCATGCCGCGGTCCGGATCGCCGAGCCCAGCTCATTGGCCGGAGCGGTGATGGGCCTCGCCTTCCTGTATATGTTCAAGAAAATCGGCGAGTGTACCCAGCACTTGGGCATGGGCGTCGTGGCCATCGCTACGAAGATGTCCATGGTCCTGCCCATGTCGGTCTTCATCCTGCTCGATCCGGCCGACCCCTTCACCTGGCCAAAGGCGGCCGCAGTTCTGCTGGCCTTTCCCGCCGTGTGGCTAGCGAGCAGTCCTGGGCGGAGTGCCGACGACCCGGTCATCGCAGCTCAGGACGACCGCCTCGACGTCACGTGGACCTTGCCCGCCATCGTTTTCTTCGGCTCCGGGCTTATTGACTTGGGTTTTGGGTGGTTCTCATCGGAAGCCCACATGTCGAGCGATGCCGACCGCTTGACGTTTGCGGCTGTCCCCTTCACCGTGGCCGCCCTCATCGGTCTGCTTCGCTGGGCCTTCGTTCCATCGGCCAAACCTGTCTTCAGCCGCGCCACGGTGCTCGGCGGGGTCATCTTGGGGGTCATCAACGTGGGCTCCCTCTTCTTCCTTCTCTCGGCCTATGAGAGCATGCCATCCCCCCGGTCCGCCATTGTCCCCTCCAACAACCTGGGCATCGTTCTCGCCACTGCATTGGCTGGAATTGCCTTCTTCAAGGAACGTCCAGACGGTCGGAACATCCTCGGGTGGGGGCTCGCGACCACGGCGCTCGTGCTCCTGCTCCTGCCGGATTGAGGCAAATGCCGTTCCTTGGGGACATGCGGCGTGTGATTCCCCTTCTGTGCCTCCTTTCTACTTCCTGCATCGTGTCCCGCGAAGATCCACCGCCTCCGCCTCCCACCTCGCCGACTCCAGCTCCTTCGCAGCCTGACCCATTCACCGGTTCCGCCCCGGATACAGTGCGCTACCTCGCCCTCGGAGACAGCTACACCATAGGCGAGAGTGTGCCCGATGTCGGAGACTGGCCCAACCAATTGGTGGACTCCCTGTCCCTGCGTCTGCCCGACACCCATTTCATACCGGCCCACATCATCGCCACCACCGGCTGGACCACAGCCAATCTGAGCAACGCCATGGATGCGCAGCAAATCGACACGTCGACCTTCGACCTCGTATCCCTCCTCATCGGTGTCAACAACCAGTACCAAGGCTTGCCGCTGGACGCCTACGAGGTGGAATTCCAGGCCCTGCTCGAGCGGGCCGTGGACCTCGCCAATGGCCGGGATGACCGTGTCTTCGTGGTGAGCATTCCCGACTATGGTTACACGCCTTTTGGGCAAGGCAACCGGTCCACGATCTCGATGGAACTCGCCCAGTTCAATGCCGCCTGTTCCACACTGACCGTCCAGGCGGGCATCGCCCATTATGACATCACCGGCATCAGCCAGCAGTGGAACCCGATCTGGGTTGCGCCAGACGGACTGCACCCCAGTGGGGCCCAATACACTGCGTGGGTGGCCTCCTTCGCTGAGGCCGTCGAAGCCCAGCTGCTCGATTGAGGATCAAGGGCCGATGATCTCCCCTGTCGCCTCCGGCCAAATGTTCACGTCTTGGGCCTCGGGCTCGCTGAGCACGTAGACCGTGCCGGCCCCGGACAACTCCAAGTAGAGGTAGCCTTCTGGCCGCAAGGTCATCACCCCGGTTCCGGCCTGATGGGCCACAACCCGCTCCGCGTTGAGTGCGGAAGCATCGAAGTCGCCGAAGCCGGAGCGGAAGGTGGAGAAGCGCACGGCCGTGCCTTTGGCCGATGCATGGCCGATGCCATTGGGCAACCGCACCTTGAGGCTGTCCGCCTCGAACCACAAGTCCATGCGGCCGGCCATCTGGTTGCCCTCGACCGTCAAATCTCCGGATGTGCACGGTGCCTCCATGATGAAATCCGCCTGAGATTCCAGACGGACCTCTCTCGGCATCATCCCATAAAGGTCCACGCGGGGGACCGCATCGAGGCGCCGGACCCAACCGCAACGGTTTCGGTCCTCGATCATCAGTTCTCCATCGCTGAGGCTGAACTCAATTCCGTCCAGAGTGCCGTCCCAAGCGTGACGGACGGCGAAAGGCAGCGTGTCTCCAGGCCACCAGTGAACCTCCACCCGGTCGGTGACGAGCAACTGCTCGGGCATGTCCTGGAGCTCAAGGGTGTCGGAGACCGATCGGCCCAGTGGCGTTCCGCACCCGGCGCCTTCTGCCGTGCACCCCTCCATCAGGGTCCATACCGGCAAGGCCAGCGCCAGCCAGGCCAGGAATCGCGCTCGCGTCATTGGCCGAGTTCGAGTTTGGCCGCGTCCCAGTGGCGGTCCATCTCTTCCAGGGGCATCTCCCCGAGGTCGAGTCCGGCATCGGCAATGCGGCGCTCCATGGCTTCGAAGCGGGCCTTGAACCGGCGGTTGGTGCGCTCCAATGCTTCATCGGGATTGACGTCAAGGAACCGCGCATAATTGATGAGGGCAAAGAGCACGTCCCCGAATTCATCGGCGATGCGGTCGCTCTTCTGGTCCACCTCCTCGCGCAATTCCCCCAGCTCCTCCTGGACCTTGTCCCAGACCTGACCGGCGTGGTCCCAGTCAAATCCGACACCACGGACCTTTTCCTGGATGCGCTGTGCCTTGACCAGGGAAGGCAGTCCGGAGGGGACGCCCTGCAGGACGCTCTGGCGCTCCTCCCCTTTCTCCTTGAGTTTGATCTTCTCCCAATTGGCCTTGACTTCTTCTTCCGTCGCCGCCTCGACATCCCCGTAAATGTGCGGGTGTCGGGTGACCAACTTGTCACAGATGCCATGGAGGACATCCGCCGCATCGAACGCGCCCGCCTCCGAGCCCAACCGGCTGTAAAAGACCATGTGCAACATCAGGTCGCCGACTTCCTTGCCCACTTCGTCGAGGTTCCCCTCGAGGATGGCCTCGCCGAGCTCGTAGGTCTCCTCGATGGTGAGGTGGCGCAGGGATTCGAAATTCTGCTTCCTGTCCCACGGGCATCCTTCGCGCAGGTCATCCATGATGTCGAGGAGGCGACCGAAAGCGGCCAGCTTCTCCTCTCGCGTGTGGCCTCCCTTGGGCGTGTCCAGTTGGGGGCGGTCGATGGCGTCCTTGTGCGGCATGCACCAAAATTAAGGTCACCTTTGGCCCATGCCACGTCGTTCCTTCCGGCCATTCTCCGGGTGCCTGCCCTTGGTGTGCGTGGTGGCGCTCCTGTCGCAGGATGTGGGCGTCCATGCCCAAGCGCCGATCAAGACCCGCCAAGACCGTTGGGAATGCGCCGTGGGTGGCGGCTTCCTCGTTCCGCATCGGGAGGCGATCCGTGCGCTGGTCGAGGGCCATGCCCAGATGGTGCACGTCCACTGGTCCACCCGGGCGGGCGGGCTTTGGGGGTGCAGCCGGGAGGATGCCCGATGGGGCGCCACGCTCCGGCTTGGCAGCACGGGGTCACCCCGGTTCCTCGGCACCCAGGTCACCGCACTCGGGACGGCGGACCTGCATGCCGCAGGCTCTTGGCAAATTCGGCTGGGAGGCGGCCTCGGGTGGACCCAGAAGACTTGGGGCACGGAGAGTGCGGAGGCGCGACAGCGGGTGGTCATCGGCTCCCCCATCAACGCGGCCATCCAGATCGGCCTGCATCGGCCGGGTAGTGTGGAGCCCGGAGCCGCATGGCATGAGCGCATCGGGCTGCATGGGACGCTGGACCACCAGAGCAACGGGTCCTTCACCCAGCCCAACCTCGGGACCAATGTGGCCTCACTGGCTGTCTCTGTAGTCCTGTCAAAAGACGCTCGCCGTCCGGTTCACACAACGGATACGCTGACTGTGCTGGCCATCCTGCCCAAGCCGGTGTCCGGCCTGCGGGTTCATGTGGCGGTCGGACGCCGTCAACCCGCCCCGCTGGGGAGCCGGGAAACCGTCGGCGAAGCCGGTCTCGACTGGCGATTCGGAGGCGGACTCCGGCTGGGAGGAATTCTGGGGGCGATGGTCTTTGAACGGCCTTCCTCAGCCGGATTGGGCGTTCACGGTGGGCTCCAGCTTCGGTTCACCCGTGTGCACATTGATCTGGTCCACGGGCGCTACCTGCATCGCTGGCAAGAGGAGGAGGCCCATTACAATCGGGTCGTCCTCCACGCCCATTGGAGAGGGCCCTGGTGGGTCAATCTCGGGTTGCTGACCCATGGATTTCGGGCACACCATCCCGCGCTCGGCATCGGGTGGGTACCGGGCGGAAAGACGCCATACGGAGTTCGGAAGCGCTGAACGGGTTCAGTCGCAGACCGCGCCGAAGAGGGACAGGACCTCGAGCAGGTCGTTCACCCCCGTGGTGCCGTCGCCGTCCACGTCCGTGGCGCAGTTTGGGCTGCCGGCAAATCCGGAGCAACTGCCGTCGTCACGGACCGCATTCGGGTCGTAGTTGGCCGCCTCCTCATAGATGCAGCCACTGCATGCATCCAGGTCACAGGAACCGTCGTCGACGTTGGCCTCCGGATTGTAGTTGCACGCAAAGTCATAGGTGCATCCGGGAATGTCCCCCGGGTAGAACAGGCCCAACTGGTCGAGGTAGCTCCCAGCCAACCAGTTCGTCCCGCCGGGCTCAAAAGCGCCGACGTAGTTGACCGGGTCGAAGAAGGTGCCCACCGGCTGGTGGATCGCGGGAACACTGTCAGCCACCGTTGGGAACGGATCCACGCCAGAGGTGACAAATCCCGCCAATGCAGCGAATGTGTCGTCGAGGCCCAGATCCGAACCCACATTGTTGTTGGCCACGAAGTGGTCCTGGATTTGCATGTTGCCATTCCACACCGGCCCCTCGTAGAGAATCATCGTGTCAAGGGCGAGCGAGTCGCCGATGTTCCAAAAGCGGTTGTTGTGAATCTCCAGCTGACCGAAGAGGAACAGCTCGTAGGCGTCACAAGGGTCGAAGTCCTCTAGATCGATGCCAAACCCGAAGTTCTGAAAGATGCCGTTGTAGAGTCGGCCTCCTCCCCCGTTGTGCCAGCGCACAGCGTCTGCCTCGGAATGGCCGATGGACGTGAAGTTGGCAATCTGAGGATTCGTGTAGGGCAAGAAGCTCAGGGTGACGTCCTGGAACTCGAAGTCGTCGCCCTCCAGGTCCCACCCGAAGCTGGCCGTCGGTTCACCTTGATCCATCAGGGTGAAGAAGTACTGCAGGTCGCCAACCCAACCCTGGTCGAACTCGAGGTTCTCCTCCGTCGAGAAGGCCACAGCCACGTATTTCAAGCTGGCTGCGCCCCCCATGATCTGGAGTCCGTCATCCAAAGTGGATACGATTTCGATGTGTTCGAGGATCGTGCCGGATCCAACTCCGTTGAGGCTGAGCCCGTTGGTCTCATCCCCATTGATGACGTTCTGGAAGTTCACGGGTGGATTGGGCATCTCGCTGCCTCCGTGCCGAATGGACACGTGGCGGAGGACTCCGCTGGATTCGGCATTGTCGAAGAAGTCGTTGTCCCCGTCTCCATTGGAATCCATGGCGCCGTAGACATCCCGGCCCTGACCCGAGGCGTCCATGATGCCCTCGGCGAGGTCGTCTCCGTCGTAAGTGTTCAGCTCTCCATGTCCATTCAGGATGACACCTCCCCACAGTCCGTTCGTGTTGTACGGGGTGGATCCGTTCATCGGATCGCCCTCGTAGGTAAAGACAATGGGACATTCGGCGGTGCCATCCGCAACAATCTGGGCACCTCGTGCCGCGATGAGACAACTCGCCGCTTCTCCTTGTCCGGACTTGGCCTGGATGACCGTGCCGGGGTCGATGGTCAAAACATCTCCCGAATTGACGTAAACAAAGCCATTCAGCACGTAGAGCGTATCACAAGCCAGCGTTCGCGTTCCGGTTCCTGCTCCCCCTTCATCCGTCAGGTTCACCACAGGACGATCCGCCACAGGTGGGCAGGCACAGTCCTGGGATTGCGCACCTTGACTAAACAGAAGGCAGAGGGCAAGCAGCAGGCCCGCATGAATCGACTGCTTCATGGAGATTGGCATCAAACGGATAATGAAATACCTGAAGATACGTATTTTCGACGAATCGTCAATGTTACCAAACGAACATTCGAATTGTTTCTACGGAAACGAGCACTCTGTGTTGCCTTTTCCCTTCCATCATCCCAGGGCAGAGCAACATCTGAATTCTACCTTTGCGTCATGGATTTCACGACCATTTTCCTCACCATCGGACTCCTCGCATTGGGTTTTGCGGGCATCGCCATCAAGATTCTGGTCAAGAAAGACGGCGAATTTGCCGGGACCTGCTCCAGCAACAACCCGTTGCTGGACAAGGCGGATGGGTCATGCTCCATCTGTGGAGCCAGTCGTGGGGATCGCTGCCAGAAAGACGAGCTGCCCGAAGGCGCCTGATCAGAGGGGCTGAGACACGGCCTCGAATCCCGGGGTCGCCCACACGGAGTATCCTCCGTCTCCATCGTCGGACATCAGAAGGACGTCCACCCCGAGATTGGGGTAGGCAGCGAGGAAACCTCGGGTCTGTTCTGCTCCCAACACCATAAACGCTGTGGCCAAAGCATCTGCGTAAGCGGCCGTCGGAGCGAGAACGGTCGCACTCAGCAGTCCATTCTCGGCCGGCCAGCCCGTGGCCGGGTCGATGGTGTGGCTGAAACGGCGCCCGTCCTGCTCATAGAACTTCCGGTAGCTGCCGCTGGTGCAGATGGCGCGATCCTGCACGGAGACCACCGTTTCCAGCACGCGATCTTCGGCACTGCTGCCCACGATGGGGCGGTCCACGGCGATGCGCCACGGCTCACCGGCGGCATTCACGCCCCGGCAGACCACCTCGCCTCCGAGCTCGACCATGGCGTGGTCAATGCCCCGCTCGCGGAGCGCTTCGAGCAACAGGTCCACAGTGTAGCCTTGGGCCACGGCGTTGAAATCGAGTGCGGCCCGGGCGTCGCCCTTGTGCACCCACGTGCCCACGTAGTATCCGTCGGCCTCCTCCTCGTTCATGTCGAAGCGTTCCGGTCGCAATCCCGTGAACGCAAGCACACTGTCCACGTCGGCCTCCGTGACCTCTCCCCGCTTCGACAGACCGAAGCCCCAGAGCTCGACCAACGGACTCACCGTGGGATCAAACGCGCCCCTTGTCAGCTCATGCAGCTCTTCGGACAAGGCCCACAACGGACCGATGATCTGCGTGCTGTCCACGAAACCAAACAGGGAATCCGTGCGGTCCCATGCATTGATGGCGTTCAGGGTGCTCTCGGGACGCCACAGGTTGACCGCCACATCCACGACCTCGAGCAGGTCTTCGAAGACGGCGTCGTCCAACCTGTCCTCGCTCAGGTATTTGATGCTGTACGTTGTGCCCTGCGCCTTGCCCTGATGGAGCTGGACACCGGACGTGTCGACTTGGGTTCCCTGACCTCCGCCAGCGCACCCGGCGAGCAAGAGGACCAAGGCCACAAACGGGACCGCCAGCACGAGGCTGGCGGAATCCCAAGGGGAGTTGCGGAGACGCATCATCCTCCGAAGTCGTCGAAGGCCACGTTTTCCGGCGGCACGCCCCAGTCGTCACACATCTTGAGGACGGCCTGGTTCATGAGCGGCGGACCGCAGAAGTAGAACTCGATGTCCTCCGGTGCCTCGTGCGGCTTGAGGTGATGCTCAATCACCGCGTTGTGCACGAAACCGAGGAAGCCGTCGCCTTCGTCGTCGACGCTCTTCTTCTCGTTCCAATTGTCTTCATCGGTCGGGTCGCTCAGGACCACGTGGAATCGGAAGTTGGGGAACTCCGCCTCGATCTTGCGGAAGTCCTCGAGGTAGAACAGCTCGCGGCGGGAGCGGCCACCGTAGTAAAAGGTCACCTTGCGGCCGGTTTTCACCGTGTGGAACAGGTGGAAGAGGTGGCTGCGCATGGGGGCCATGCCGGCACCACCGCCGATGTAGACCATCTCGGCATCGGTTTCCTTGATGAAGAACTCGCCATACGGTCCGCTGATGGTGCACTTGTCGCCGGGCTTGCATCCGAAGACGTAGCTGGAACAGATGCCCGGGTTGACGTTCATCCAGGCGTTGCGGGCGCGGTCCCACGGCGGGGTGGCAATCCGGATGTTGAGCATCACGATGTTGCCCTCGGCCGGGTGGTTGGCCATGGAATAGGCGCGGACGATGGGCTCGTCGTTGACCATCTTGAGGTCCCACAGGCCAAACTTGTCCCACTCGCTCTGGAAGGTGTTCGGGTCCTTGTGGTGCTCCGGGTGGGCGGTGATGTCCATGTCCTTGTACTCGACCGTCGTGGTCGGCACGTCCACCTGGATGTAGCCGCCGGCCTCGAAGTCCAACGTCTCCCCTTCCGGCAAGCGCACGACGAACTCCTTGATGAAGGAGGCCACGTTGTAGTTGGAGACAACTTCGCACTCCCACTTCTTGATGCCGAAGACCTCTTCGGGGACCTGGATTTCCATGTCCTCCTTGACCTTGACCTGGCAGCCGAGGCGCCAGTGGTCGGCGATCTCCTTGCGGGAGAAGTGGGGCTCCTCCGTCGGGAGGATGGAACCGCCACCAGCCGGAACTTGGCAACGGCACTGCACGCAGGTGCCACCGCCGCCGCAGGCGGACGGGAGGAACACGCCGGCGTTGCCGAGCGTGGTGAGCAGGGTGCTGCCGCCCTCCACCTCGAGGGTGCGCTCGCCATTGATGACGAGCTTGAGCTTGCCGCTCGGGGACAGACGGGACTTCGCGAACAGAAGCAGGCTGACCAACAGCAAGATTACGGCCAGGAAGAACGCGATGGTGAGAAGAATCGTGGTGGTCATGATTGCTTGCTCAGATTTCGATGCCCATGAAGGCCATGAAGGCCATGCCCATGAGGCCGGTCAGGATGAAGGTGATGCCGAGGCCCTTGAGCGGGTCGGGGATGTTGGAGTAGCGGATCTTCTCGCGAATGGCGGCGATGGCCACGATGGCCAGAAGCCAACCCACACCGGATCCGAGGCCGAAGACAGTGGCCTCCCCGATGCTCGGGTACTGGCGCTCCTGCATGAAGAGGGCGCCACCGAGGATGGAGCAGTTCACGGCGATCAGCGGCAGGAAGATGCCGAGCGCACCATACAGGGCCGGGGCGAACTTCTCGACGATCATCTCCACGAGCTGGACCATGGACGCGATGACCGCGATGAACATGATGAAGCTGAGGAAGCTGAGGTCGACGTTGGCGTAATCGGCGTTGAGCCAGGTGAGCGCGCCTTCCTTGAGGACGAAGTTCTCAAGGAGGTAGTTGATCGGGACGGTGATGCCGAGAACGAAGATCACGGCGAATCCAAGGCCGACGGCCGTCTTCACCGTCTTGGAGACGGCGAGGTACGAGCACATGCCCAGGAAGTACGCGAAGATCATGTTCTCCACGAAGATGCCCTTGACGAAAATGCTGAGGTATTCCATGTCAGTTCAGGTCTGGGGTTCAGTTCTCCTCGATGAGGCTGCGGTTGCGGGCACGTTGAATCCAGATGATCACCCCCACGGTGATGAGCGCCATCGGCGGCAGGATCATCAGGTTGTTGTTCTCGTAGAAACCGCCATTGGCATAGAACCAGCCCTCGGGCAGGAACTTCACCTGACCGACACCCGGGAAGCTGATGGCGCCGCTGCCGAACACCTCGCGGACGAGGGCCACGGCGAGCAGGATCCACGCGTATCCCATGGCGTTGCCCACGGCGTCCAGCATGGACGGACCGGGCTTGTTGCCGAGGGCAAAGGCCTCGAGGCGGCCCATGATGATGCAGTTGGTGATGATGAGGCCCACGAAGACGGACAGTTTCTCGGAGATGTCCGGGCTGTAGGCCTTCAGAACCTCGTCCACGATGATCACCAGCGAGGCGATGACCACCAGCTGGACGATGATGCGGATGCGGTCCGGGATGATGTTGCGCATCAGGGACACAATCACATTTCCGCCAATCATCACGAAGAGCACGGCGAGAGACATAATGACGGCCTGCTGCACCTGCACCGTGATGGCGAGGGCGGAACAGATGCCGAGCACCTGCACCGTGATGGGGTTGCTGTCGTCGAGCGGATCGGTCAGGAGCTTGCGGTTCTTCTTTGAGAACAGCGACTCCTTCTTCTCGACTGCGGTGGTCGTTTCGGTGCTCATCACTTCTGTGCTTTCGGAGCGGATTGGAAATACTTGAGGTAGATGCCCATGGTCCGGTCGACCATTTCACCCACCCCCTTGGAGGTGATCGTTCCGCCGGTGATGCCGTCCACGCTGTATTCGGTGGTCGGCGCACCGCCCTTCAACACGGCAAAGTGGGGAGCGACCTTGCTGATTTTCTTTCCTTTGAACGGTGCCTGAAAGAACCCTTCCTTGATTTCAGCACCGAGACCGGGGGTTTCTGTTTTGTGGTCAAACACAGCACCGTAAATGGTCTCCATGTCAGACTCGAGGGCGACAAATCCCCAAATCGGCCCCCACAGTCCCTTTCCAACAACCGGGACCACAAAGAGGTCTTTTCCATCCTTCTGACAGGCAAAGAGCGGGAAGTCCAATTCACTGGCCGGAGTTTTGCTCCGGTAGTCCTTCTTGACATCGATGTTGAAGGGATCCTCCGCGTTCGTTGGATCGACAGAACCGCCCATGGAGTTGACCTGGCGGCCTTCGCTGTCGATGGAAATGCGCTCTGTCACATACTCGGCGAAGACCGGCTCGACCGCGCCACGCTCACTGGGCACGCCAATGGCACCGAGGATGTTCATCATCTTCTTCTCGGCCTGGTTGGCCTTCTGCATCGGCTTGAGCGACAGGCTCAGCGAGGCGAGGATGGCACCGACCAGCACCACCATCACGATGGCGAAGAAGAAGGTGTATCCGTTGGAGTTCTTGTTGAATGCCATGGTTCAGCTTTCAGTTGGGGTCAGGCGACGGCGGCGGTCAAGCGCTTCTCGCGGCGGCGGATGTTGGCCTCGATGACGTAGTGGTCAATGGTCGGGGCCATGACGTTCATGAACAGGATGGCCATCATGACACCCTCTGGGTACGCCGGGTTGAACACGCGGATCATGATGGAGAAGAAGCCGCCAAGGAATCCGTAGACCCACTTGCCAGTGTTGGTCTGTGCAGCACTCACCGGGTCGGTCGCCATGAAGACGGCCCCGAACATGAAGCCGCCCATCACGATTTGGTGGACCGGTCCGATGGTCATGTAGGCATTGAGGCCAAGGGCATTGAAAATGACGCCCATGACCAGGCCACCCACGATGAAGCTGGAGATGATGCGCCAGCTGCCGATGCCCGTCCAGATGAGGATAGCCGCACCGATGAGGGCAGCGAGGGCGCTGGTCTCGGCCACCGAGCCGGGGATGGTGCCAATGAAGCAGTTCATCAGGGAGAACAGGCCGCCATCGGCAAACATGGCCATGACACCATTGGAGACCTCTCCGCTGACCGGCTGGCCCACCGTATTGGCGAGATGACCCAGGGCCGTGGCTCCGGTGTACCCGTCGGCCAGCACACCGCCGGCCTTGGAGGCCATGACGTTGTGAATCCAGATTTCACCGGACATCTGCTTGGGGTAGGCGAAGAAGAGGAACGCCCGGGCCGTGAGGGCCACGTTGAGGATGTTCATGCCCGTACCGCCGAAGACTTCCTTGGCGATGAGCACCGCGAAGGCCGTGGCGACGGCAACCATCCACAGCGGGACGTCGACCGGCATGATGAGCGGAATGAGCATGCCGCTGACCAGGAAGCCCTCGTTGATGGCGTGTCCATTCATGCCCGCGATGACGAACTCGATGCCGAGGCCGGTGGCGTAGCTCACGACGATGAGCGGGACCACCTTGATGGCGCCGACAATCAGCTTGTCGAGGAGCATGGCGTTCCAGGGATCCGCCGTGGTGATGTCACCCAGGCTGAGGTAGTACTGGTGACCGATGTTCCAGGTGCCGAACAGCAGGGCCGGAACCATGGCGACGATCACAAGGAACATGGTCCGCTTGAGGTCGATGCCATCCCGAACGTGAACGCCCTTTTTGGTGGTGTGGCCCGGGGTGAACAGGAAGGTCTCGAGGGCGTCAAAGACGACCCAGAAGCGCTTGAGTTTGCCCTCTCCGGTGAAGTTGGGCTTGACGCGCTCTTCGATGAGTTTGTGCAGTGCCTTCATGATGGTGTGCTTCTCTGTGGTGGGATCAGGCGAATTCCTCGATCATTTGGTCCAGGCCCTTCCGTACGATGCCCTGAACGGCAAGCTTGGATGTGCAGACGTATTCGCACAGGGCGAAGTCCTCAGGGGCCACTTCGTAGATCCCGAGCTTCTCCATCCGGTCGATGTCGCCGACCATGATGGACTTGATGAGCTGGACCGGGTAGATGTCAAACGGGAACACGGCGTCATACTGGCCGCTGACCACAAAGGCCCGCTCCTCTCCGTTGTTGTTGGTGTTCAGGTCGTACTCCTTGCCTCTGGGCATCAGCCAGGTCGGGAAGGCGCGGGATGCGCTGAACTTGTCGAAGCCGGGGCCCAGCCAGCCCTTCGTGAGGAAGAACAGGGGCTCGTGACCTTCGGGGATGCAGGTGACTTGATGGTCGAAGAAACCGAGGGCGCCGTCCTCACCACGCTCGGTACCAGTGAGCACGTTGCCGGAAATGACGCGGGTGTCCTCCATGGACACGCGGTCTTTGGCGATGTGGGCCATCGGGGTGCCAATGGTGGTGGACAGCAACGCCGGCTGGCTGCGGCTTCCCGTGAGGGCGACCGTACGCTGGCCGACGAACCGACCCGCGGTCAATCCCTCGCCAAGGTTGGCGACGTCCTGCAGGCCAATGGTCCAGACGACTTCGCCCTTGTTCATCGGCGCGACCTCGTGAATCTGGACGCCGACGTTGCCAGCCGGGTGGGGCCCGGAGAAGGACGTGATGTCCGCTTCGGTCACTCCGCTGAAGGTGTCGTCTCCAGCCTCAATGCCGAGCTGCACTTTCTTGCCTCCGTCCAGCAGCGCATTGAGGAAAGTCAATCCCTGGCGGAAGGACTCCATGCGATCGCCCAGCGCTTGAGCCGCACTCGGAGCCAAGGGAGCGGAATCGTAGGCACTCACGAAAATGTCCCGCGGCTGGCTCTCCGGCCCGGGCATCACGTCGAAGGGGCGCTGGCGCAGCATGGGCCAGAACCCATGAGCCAGCATGGCGCTGCGGACGTCTCCGGCAGATGCGGTCGTCTGCAGTCCGGGGAAGGTCACCTCTCCTGTTCCGCCGGCCACAACGTCGACACGCAGAATGCGGCGCTTTTCTCCACGAACGGGCTCCTGTGCCGTGCCGGAAATGGCGCTGACGAATTGAATCTCGGGGTTCTTCTTGTCCGTGAAGAGGACGTCACCCGCTTTCACTTCGGTGCCGGCCTTGACGGCCATGCGTGGGATGAGACCGTGGAAGTCGGTGGGGTGAATGGAGAACCGGTCTGCGGCGGAAAGGGCATGGGTGTCGCCGTGGGCGCCGCCCTTGAGGCGGATGTCCAGACCTTTCCGGATCTTGACGGATGCAGGCATGTGCAGGTTTACGTGCGGGATTTGCGCCGCAAATGTAGGGGCTGGAAGCCCATCGGGCCCGAGACAGGGGCACGGCTTGCATCCCCTTGTCCACATCTTCCAGTGCAGAGTCCCCATGGGGATACTTTTGTGGCCAGATGCCTCCTTCGAAACCCTCTGATTTCCATCGCCTCGTTTCCGCGTTGTGCTGGGTTTTCCTCACGGCCACGACCACCTGGGCACAGACTGTCCCAGTGGCCTTCACCGCTCCGCACATCGGGGCGGTCCGTTTGCACCCGGAGGGCGCGCCACTCGGTGGCCCCTTCCTCGAGCTGGGGGGCGACGCGCGGCTCGTTCTCCGGTACGATGACCTGTCGGGGAATTGGCCGGACCATGAATGGACGCTGGTCCACTGCGCGGCAGACTGGTCTGCCTTCACCGACCTCGGCGATTGGGAATATCTAGAGGGCTGGAATCCGGCCGAGGTGGACAATGTGGAGAACAGCTTTGGGGGCGCCGTCTCCTTCGCCCACGCCTTCACCCCCATCCCCTCTCGCGATCTCGCGCCGACGCGCAGCGGCCATTACCTGCTCATCGTCCACGAGGCTGGAGATCCGGACGCAGTGGTTCTCTTGCGGCGCTTGGTCGTCTATGAACGCATGTCCACGGTCGACATCGCCTTCCGCCGCCCCATGGATGCGGCCAAGGTGCCTACGCACCAGCGGCTCGAAGTGGAAGTGGAGTTGCCGCCCGGGCACCGCTGGTCCAATCCGATGCGCGACATCCGGCTGTCCGTCGTGCAGAATGTGGCTTGGCCTTGGGCACGACATCAGGTCGCGGCCACCCGCGTTCTGGGCAACACGGTGCGCTTCGAACAGCAACCGGACCTCACCTTTCCCGGTGGAGACCGATGGCGCTCCGCTGACCTCAAATCCCTCGCCTACCTCGCCCCCGGCATCGAACGCATCAGCGAAGACACCGACTCGGACGGTCCCCTTTGGCACATCCGCATGGCCACCGATGAATCCCGGCGATTCAGGATGCAGACGAGCCGCCCGGATTTGAAAGGCGCCTTCACCGTCCACAACGACCGGTTCGACGAAGTGGATTTGACCTCGGATTACCTCGACGTGCATTTCCAGTTGGAGCATCGCGACTTCGGCTCCGTGCCGGAGGTGTATCTGTATGGCGGCCTGACCGGATGGAGCCTCGACCCCAACTACCGAATGGAGTATGATGCCGCGAAACAATTGTTCTCTCTGCACACCACCCTCAAGCAGGGGTGGTACGACTACCAGTACGTGACCCCGGACGGGGATGAGGTCACCTTTGAAGGATCGCACGCCGGAACCCCGAATCGTTACCATGTCTACGTGCATGTGCCGGCCCCCGATGGGACGGATCGCATCATTGGTTTCGAGGCGCTTGATTCTTATTGAAGTAGAATTATGTGGGTTTCGTCGAAAGTTTTCATTAACTTGTAGACATGCCTCACCTCCGAATATACCGGGCCACCACCGATGGAATTCGCGTCCATGTGCGCAGCCGGTACGAGGCGGAATTTTCCCGACCTGAAGAGCGGAGATTCATCTTCTCGTATCGGATCATCATCGAGAATCGGAGCCACCGCGGCATCAAGGTCATGAAGCGTGAATGGTCCATCGTTGACGCGATGGGACACCGCCGAAAAGTGGTGGGCAACGGCGTCGTCGGGGTCCAGCCCGAAATTCTGCCGGGCGGCATTTTCGAATACGACAGTGCCTGCGATCTCCGCTGCGAGCTCGGTCAGATGCGAGGAACCTATACTGTCCAGCACCACCGCAGCCGGGGTGAAGGAGACACCTTCAAGGTGATCATTCCCTCCTTCTGTCTCGAAGCCCCCTGGACGCTCAGCTGAGCCGGACCCGGTAAGTTTGTGGCATGTCGAGCATGGCACGCCCTCTTTTTCTTCTCTCCCTGCTGACCCTCCTTTCGGCCGCCTCAGCACAGGACGACGCATTCCAGTCCATCCTCGAGTCCCACAACCTCGCGGGCATGAGTGTCGTGACCCGGTGTGGAGACGCGCTCTCCATCGAAGCCCACGTAGGCCAACGGGACATCGGACGCGACCTGCCGGTCAACGGCAACACGACCTACCGGATGGCCTCAATCAGCAAGGCGGTGGTGGCGCTGGCCGCGGCTCGCCTTGTGCAGGAAGGGATTCTCGACTACGACGCCCCGCTGGGCAATTATTTCGACTCCCCACCCGTCCACCCGGGACACCCGGACGTCCCCCTCACGGTCCATCACCTTCTGACCCACACCTCCGGCATCCGCGACGGTTCGGGATACGGCGAGTTCCTGTCGGCCAGCTACAGCAGCATTCCGGAGGTTCCCCAACTGGGCACCGTGCTCGAGCCCGGGGGCGATTTCTACACGGCCAACATGTGGGGCACTGCCGCGCCGGGATCCTGGTTCCAATATGCCAATCTCAACTTCGGCGTGCTCGCCACCGTCATGGAAGCGGCCACCGGCGTTCGGTTCGACCAGATTCTCGAGGACCATCTGTTCGGACCCTTCGGCCTGGACGCCGGGTACCGCGTTCAGGAACTGGATGAAATCAATGACCTGGCCGTCCTCTACCGTCAGGTCGATGGCCAGTGGACGCCTCAGGCCGACCACCATGAGGGCGTCATGCCGGTCGGCCCGGATTGGAGCGAATACCTGCCTGGCATCAACGCCGTGTGCTTCTCTCCTCAGGGCGGACTCCGGATCAGCGCCTCGGACCTGACCGTCCTCGCTCGGCTGTGGAGCTCGGGCACCGCACCCAGCGTGGACGGTCTGCCGCTGACCCTGCTCAACGCTGAATCGCTCACTGCGCTCCATGAAGAACAGTGGGCTTACGATGCTTCCGGAGCCGGCAACGGGAACAATTACTCCGGTTTGTTCAATTCGTGGGGTCAAGGGCTTCATCTTGCGGCCAGCGGGCTCGGTCAGGACGAAATCATCCCGGACGTCTCCGTCTCTCCTTTCGTAGGTCATCCCGGCGAAGCCTACGGGCTCATCAGCGATGCCTACGCCACGCCGGGCGGGGAATGGAATTTCGTGTTCGCCACCAATGGCAAATGGGATGGCTTCACCAGCGGTCCAGCCAGCGCGTACTACGCGGTCGAGCAAGATGTCTTCGCGGTCTTGCGCGATGATCTGATTGCCTGCCTCGCCTCCTCTACCACCGCCGCCGACTTGCCCGAGGTGGACGTCCTCGGACTCCATCGGGCGGGCGACACGACCCTCCGACTGGGGATTCCGGCCGATTGGTCCGGACCGGTGCACGTCCGCCTCCTCGATGCCGGAGGGCGCGAGGTTCACCAACAGCTCGCCCAACCGAAACACCCCGGTCGGCTGGAGTTGCCCCTCTCCCCGTTGACTTCCGGCTGGCATGTCGGGGTGGTCGAGGACGAGCGGCGGAACCCGCTCGGGCGCTTCCTGCTCGTCGTAGGGGATTGAGCCCCGTCCTCTCGGTACCTTGCACGCCATGAATTCTTTGCCAAGGATTGTCTTCCTCACCGGCGCCAGCAGCGGCATTGGTGCCGCCACGGCCCGGCTTCTGGTTCAGAAGGGCCATCGGGTCTTCGCCTGTGCCCGCCGCCGGGAGAAGTTGGAGGCACTGGTCGCTTCCCTCCCCGAGGCCGTGCGCGATTCACTGGCCATTCGCGTGCTCGATGTGCTCGATGTGGAGGACCACCAGAAGGCTGTCGCTGAATGCGTTGAACGATTTGGCGGACTCGATGTCGCCGTTCCGAATGCCGGCCTTGGCATCTTCGACAACTTGGGAGAGGCCGCATTGGAGGATTGGCACACCATGGTCGACGTCAATGTGAAGGGCGTGCTGACCACCCTGCATTGCTGCTTGCCTCACCTGCGCGAGGCCAAGGGACTCGTGGTCAACATCGGATCGGTCGCTTCCCGAAATGTCTTTCCCTTCAGTGGCGTGTACTGTGCGACCAAACATGCCGTGCTGGCCCTCGGCGAGGCCATCCGCCAGGATCTGAAAAGCGAGGTCGCCTCCACCACCATCTGCCCGGGCGCCGTGGACACGGACTTCATCGAGCAGACCCACAACGAGGATCTGCTCGACCAATACCGCCCGAATTTCAAGAAGGGCATGCACCCGGACTTCATCGCTGACCACGTGCTCCTCGCCATTGAACACCGAGGGCGCGGCGTCGTCTCCGACATCACCCTCCGTCCCGACTTCCTGTGAACGCTCCCACCGACCGCCCACAACGGATTGTCTTCCTGTCCACCTCCCACGGATGGGGCGGACTCGAGATGAACCTGCTCCGCCACGCGCGGTGGATGGCAGCCGAGGGCCACGTGGTCCGTCTGCTGTGTGCCGCGGACTCCCCACTGCATCGCGCGGCAATGGCGCACATCCAGTCCGCGGAAAGCGCCGGGCAGAGTTTCGATTGCCGGACGGTGCGCCGCGGGTTCCGCTACCTCGCCTTTGCCACCGCCATCCACAGGGCCTCCCGGCTGGTGCGGTACCGCGCCGACTGGCTGTGGGTGCGGGACCCCCGCGACTTGGACACCTCGTCGTGGGCGCGCCGCATCTGCCGATTGATGGGCGGATCGACCCGCCTGCTCTTTCAGCAGGGCATGCAGATTCCAAAGCCCAAGAAGACGCCCTACCACCGTTTTCGGTATCGCGCGATTGACGCCTGGATCAGCCCGCTCAGCTGGCTCAAGGATCAGGTGAACCGCCACACGGCCGTGCCGGAAGACCGGACCCACGTCATTCCGCTCGGACTGGATGACCGGTGGTTCTCCCCCATCAATGACACCATCCAGCACCGGCGACAATGCCGGTTGGAACTCGGCCTCTCCCAGGAGAGTTTCGTCATCGCCCTCGTGGGGCGCATCGACCGCAAGAAGGGCCAGACCGACCTGATCCGCGCCCTGCACGAAATGCCGCCCGATGCCCATGCCCTGATCGTCGGCGACCCGACCCTTGACCAGCTGAGCGACTATTTCGACGAGGTGCGATCGCTCGTCAAGGAAAAGGAGCTGCAGTGGCGCGTCCATTTCCGGCCCTACATGGACTTCCCCCGTCCCGCCTATGTCGCCGCCGATGCCGTGGCGGTCTGCTCCCAGCAGGAGAGCGTGGGCACGGTCACACTCGAAGCGATGGCCAGCGGCTGTGCCATCGTCGGCACCGAGAACGGCGGCACCGGAGAGCTGCTCGGCGAAGGCCGAGGCTGGACGTTCCCACCGGGGGACGCCTCCACGCTGGCCTCCCAACTGATGCTCATCCGCAACCACCCCGACACCGTTGAACCGAAGGTGGCAGCGGGTCAAGAGTACATCCAGCGGCACCGCAGAGAAGCCGTCCTCCAACTCTGGGCGGACCTGCTCTACGGCCAGACCGCCGAGGAGGGCTAATTTTGCCGGCCCATGGCCGCATTGACCCAGGAAATCGCCCGGCGGAAAACCTTCGCCATCATCAGCCACCCAGACGCTGGCAAGACCACGCTGACGGAGAAGTTCCTGCTGTTTGGTGGCGCCATCCAGACCGCCGGTGCGGTCAAGTCCAACAAAATCACCAAGACCGCGGCCTCCGACTTCATGGAGATCGAGCGCCAGCGGGGCATCTCCGTGGCGACGTCTGTCATGGCCTTCGAATACCAGGACTGTCTGATCAACTTGCTCGACACGCCCGGACACCGGGATTTCGCCGAGGACACCTACCGAACGCTCACCGCTGTGGACAGCGTGATCCTCGTGATCGACTGCGTCAAGGGAGTCGAGGCCCAGACCGAGCGTCTGATGGAGGTGTGCCGGATGCGCGACACCCCAGTGATCATCTTCATCAACAAGATGGACCTCGAGGGACGGGACGGATTCGACCTGCTCGACGAACTGGAGGAAAAACTCAGCATCAAGGTGCGCCCCCTCTCCTGGCCCATCAGCCAGGGCCACACCTTTCAGGGGGTGTACAACCTGTTTGACGGCACCCTCCGCTTGTTTCAAAGCGACAAACAGCGCGTGACCGAGGACCTGCTCAACATCTCGGGTCTCGACGATCCTGCAATCGATGAGCTCGTCGGCGAGGACCACGCCGCCCAGCTCCGCGAAGATGTCGAGATGGTGGAAGGCGTATACGACCCTCTGGACATGGACGCATACGCCCGCGGCGAGGTCGCCCCGGTCTTCTTCGGCTCCGCCGTCAACAACTTCGGCGTCCAGGAAATGCTGGACTCCTTCATCCGGATTGCCCCGACTCCCCGGCCGCGGCCCACAACCCAGCGTGAAGTCGAGCCGACCGAGGAGAAATTCAGCGGGTTCATTTTCAAGATCCACGCCAACATCGACCCCCGGCACCGAGACCGCATCGCCTTCCTGCGTGTCTGCAGCGGCACCTTCAAGCGGGGCGCCTTCTACACCCACACCCGGCTGGGCAAGAAGCTCAAGTTCGCCAACCCCGCCACCTTTATGGCCTCCGCCAAGGCCGTGGTGGACGAGGCCTATCCCGGCGACGTCGTCGGCCTCTACGACACTGGCAACTTCAAGATTGGCGACACCCTGACCGAAGGCGAGGACCTGCAGTTCCAAGGCATTCCGAGCTTTTCTCCCGAGATCTTCAAGGAGCTCCAGAACGACGACCCCATGAAGTCGAAGCAGCTGGAGAAGGGCATCCAGCAGCTCACGGATGAGGGCGTGGCGCAGCTGTTCATCATGAACCCCGGCAACCGGAAGGTGGTCGGCACGGTGGGCGAGCTTCAATTCGAGGTGATTCAATACCGACTCGAGCATGAGTATGGCGCCAAAGCGAGCTTCGTGCCCAAGCGTTTCCACAAGGCCTGCTGGCTGACGGGCGACGAGGAGAAGATTGCGGAGTTCAAGCGGCTCAAGGTGTCCGAGATGGCGGTGGACAAGGACGGCAACGACGTCTACCTTGCCCCCTCGGAGTTCCTGCTCGACATGGAGCGCGGCAACTTCCCGGAGATCACCTTCCACACGACCTCGGAGTTCAAGACCGCCCAAGCGGTGTGAATTCGCTTTCCCGGGCCGTCTCCCCGCCTACCTTTGGCGCATGCCGAGCCCGTTCCGCTTTGCGGTCCTTTTCCTCCTGATGGCCTCTGCCCCAGTCGTCTTCGCCCAGGCCGGAGCCGATTCCAGCGCCACCCCGATGGTCGTCCAACTGACCGGCGTGGTGGTCGAGGGCGACTCCCTTGGACCCGTCCCCTTTGCCACGGTCTACCGTGCGCGGGACCAACGTGGAACCATCACCGACGAGTACGGCTTCTTCGCCATCCCAGCGCGGGTGGGCGACACCGTCCGCTTCAGCTCCATTGGCCTCACCGAGTCCTTCCTCGTCGTGCCCGACCTCACGGGCCAGGAAATGCCCGACCGGATGAGCGTCGTCCAGCCCCTCGGACGGGACACCGTGATGATGGATGAAGCCCGCATCTACCCCTGGCCGAGCCGGGAGCGGTTCAAGGAGGAGTTCCTCGCCTTGCGCCTCGAGGCCGATGCCCGCGAACGCGCCCGCCGCAACCTCGACTTCGACCCGATGGCCTTGTATGACCGCATGTCGGAAATGGGCTCCAGTCCGCAGGAGAACTTCAGAATTCTGCAGGCCCGCCAAGCCGAAATGGCCGGCTATCAGGGCGGCATGGTCCCGGTCAGCCTCCTGAATCCACTGGCCTGGGGGCAATTCATCAACGCCCTCCGCAACGGCGAGTTCCGAAAGCGCTGATCCGCTCCCGTGCAACACATCGGCCCCTTTTCCGTTGAATGCCCCGTGAGACCCCTCGGCCTTCTCGCCGTGCTGTTGCTGCTGTCCCTGTCGGGATTGGCCCAGACCTACCGCGTCTTCGGCCGGGTGACCGATGGCGCCGGCCAACCCCTACCCGGGGCCACGGTGCTGCCCCAGGGCAGCCGGTCCGCCGCCGTGACGGACGCCGATGGCCGCTACGACCTTCCCCTGCGCGACCCCGGCGAGGTGGCCATCCGCTTCACCTTCATCGGCTTCGACCCGGTGACCCGCAAAACGGTCCCGACGCCGGAGGGCACCCGCCTCGACGTGCGGCTCCGAGCCGGTGTGGCCCTGAACCAGGCCGAGGTGGAGGCCGACGGCACCCGGACCGGCCCCATCCAGCGCATCGATCCCCGCGTGGCCTCCCGAGTGCCCAGCGTCCGTGGCACGGTGGAAGACCTGCTCATTCAAGCTCCGGTCAATTTCACGAGCGAGCTGTCCAGCGCCTACAATGTGCGCGGTGGCAGCTTCGACGAAAACCTCGTTTACGTGAATGGCATCGAGGTCTACCGACCCTTCCTCGTTCGGGCTGGCCAACAGGAAGGTCTCTCCTTCCCCAACCCCGACATGATCCAGTCCATCCGCTTCTCTGCCGGCGGATTTGAAGCCAAATACGGGGACCGGATGAGCTCGGTGCTGGACATCCAATACCGCCGCCCGCAGGGGTTTGGTGGGCGTGCCACAGCCAGCCTGCTCGGCGGTCAATTCCAGGTAGAGGACGTCTCCGAAGACGGCCGTTGGACGTACAACATGGGCTTGCGGTACCGCAACAACGGGTACGTGCTGGGTAGCCTCGACGAGAGCGGCGAATACCGGCCGGTCTACACGGATTTGCAGGGCTACATCACCTACGATCCCGACGGCTATGGGCCCTGGGAAATCCAGGCGCTCGCCACGGCGGCCCAGAACCAGTACCGCTTCATCCCCCAGACCCGGGAGACCAACGTCGGCACCATCAACGAGGCGCTTCGCCTCACGGTCTACTTCGACGGCCAGGAGGTCACGCAGTACCGCACGGGCTTTGGCGCCCTTGCGGCCGACCGCGTTACCCCGACCTCCCGCGTCCGCTTCATCGCCTCGGCCTTCCGCACCGACGAGGAGGAGACCTTCGACATCCTCGGCGGCTACTTCCTGAGCCAGCTCGAGCGCGACCCCGGATCCGATGCCTTCGGCGAGGCCTTGGGACTGCAAGGCGTCGGGTATTTCCTGAACCACGCCCGCAACGACCTTCAAGCCACAGTTCTCACCGGCAGCGCCCGCGGCTCCTTCACCCGCGCCAAAGAAGCCCACCTCATCGAGTGGGGTGTCCAGGCCCGCCACGAGATCATCGACGACGCCCTCAACGAATGGGAGCTCGTCGACAGCGCGGGCTACATCGTTCCACACCCGCCCGACAACATCGGGTACACCGATGACGACGACCGCCCCTTCCAGCAGATCCTGCTCCAGGACGTGGTCCGCACCGAGAACCGCACCGCCTCCAGCCGGCTCATGGCCTACCTGCAAGACACGTGGAAGGGCACCTGGACCGACGGCAGCGAGTGGGAACTGCACGCCGGCGCCCGCCTGCACCATTGGACGTTCAATGGCCAGACGGTGGGCGGACCCCGCTTCCACGCCGCCTGGAAGCCGAAGTGGTCGATGGGCACGGACTCCCTCGGCAACAAGGTCATGCGGGACGTCGTCTTCAACCTCTCTGGTGGCTGGTATTGGCAGCCCCCGTTCTACCGGGAGATGCGCGACCTTAGTGGCCAAGTCAATCCCAACATTGAGGCCCAGCGGGCCCTTCACCTCATCGGTGGAGCCAACTATCGGTTCGACTGGCAGGGCCGCCCCTTCTTGCTCAACGCCGAGCTCTACCACAAGGACATGGCCTCCCTCATCCCCTATGAGGTCGAGAACGTCCGCCTGCGTTACTACGCCGACAACAATGCCGTGGGCCGCGCCACCGGCCTCGACCTCATGCTCAACGGCGAGTTCATCGACGGCGTGCAGAGCTGGATGCGCATGAGCTTTCTGCGCGCGCAGGAAGACCTCACGGATGACGGCTACTACGATTATTACAACGAGGCAGGCGAGCTCATCATCCCCGGCTATTCGTTCGATCCCGTCGCTACGGACAGCACGCTCGTGCAGCCCGGCTTCATCCCCCGCCCCACCGACCAGCGCTTCTCCATGTCGATGCTGTTTCAGGACGAGATGCCCGGTGCCCCGGAATACAAGGTCCTGCTGAGCCTCTTCTACGGCACGGGCCTGCCCTTCGGCCCGCCGGACTTCGAACGCTACAAGGACACCCTTCGCCTGCCCGCCTACCGCCGGGTCGACATCGGCTTCTCCCGCGACCTTTTCCTCGGCGACCGTGGGCGACTCAAGAAGGATGGCTCCGACCGCACCAAGCCCCTCGAAGGCTTCGTCGCCCTCGAGGTCTTCAACCTCCTCGGCATCCGGAACACCATCAACCACACGTGGATCCAGGACGTCACCGGCCGGCGCTACGCCATCCCGAACTATCTGACCTCGCGGCGCATCAATCTCAAGTTTGCCCTCCGCTTCTGAGCGCCTCGCTCCTCTTCCAGATCAAAAAGAGAGGGCCGGACTGATTGACAGCCCGGCCCCCGGTTTTGAATCGCCGCCAAAGGCGGCTCGGATCAGATGATCACTCGTCATCGTCGTTGGTGGCGTCGTCGTTCATGCCGCCGTCAGTCTCGTCTCCACCCGCGGGCTGCTCGCCCTCGGTGACTTCGAGGCAAGTCTGGTACAAGGTGAGGAACGGCGTCAGGTCGAAGGCTGAGAAGCAGGAGTCCTCCTGGAAGAAGGGGTTGTAGCCCTCGGCACCGGTCGTGTCCTCACCGCAAACGCCGAACAGGCAGAGCAGGTGCATCAGGTCGGCCACGGTGTAACAGTAGTCTCCGTTCCAGTCCGGGTTGTAAGCCGGCGGGACCAGGGCCTCCACCTCGTCGCAAAGGCCGTCCCCGTCCTCGTCATTGATGCAGTTGCCATCACAGTCGAGGTAGAACTCGGTCGGGTAGGTGCAGCTTCCGTCCTCATCGGTGGCGGCAGGATTGTAGTTGCAGGCCAATTCGTCCTGGCAACCGGCAATCTCGTCCTCGTCACACACGCCGTCTCCGTCGGCATCATTCAGGCAGTTGCCATCACAGTCCACGTAGTCCTTGCCGTAGAGGTCAATCGGATAGTCGCAGGTGCCGGCATCGGTTGCCGTGGCGTCGTAGTTGCAGGCGTCCTCCTCCTGGCAACCCACGATCTCGTCCTCGTCGCACACGAGGTCGCCATCGGCGTCATTGAGGCAGTTGCCGTCGCAGTCGACGTTGTCCACACCGTAGAGGTCAATCGGGTAGTCACAGTCCGCAGGGTCGGTTGCGGCGGGGTCGTAGTTGCAGGCACCCTCCTCCTGGCAGCCCACGATCTCGTCGTCGTTGCAGACGCCATCATCGTCGGCATCGTTGTCCACGATCACGCCGTTCTCACAGGTCTCGCAAATGCCGTCGACGTAAGTGCAGGACCCATCGTCGATGGTGGCCTCGTCGTCGTAGTTGCAGCCCGCCGCGTCGGTACAGCCGGCGCAGCTCAGGTACTCACAGGAACCGTCGTTGTCGGTTGCGGCGGCATCGTAGTTGCAGGCACCGTCTTCCGTGCAGCCCTCCACTTCAAGCTCGTCACAGACGCCGTCACCGTCGCTGTCGTTGAGGCAGTTGCCGTCGCAGTCGTAGTACTGCTCGGCATAGAAACAGGAACCGTCATCGTCGGTGGCCGCACTGTTGTAGTTGCAGGCCATGTCGTCCTGGCAGCCCGGCATCTCCAACTCGTCACAGACGCCATCGCCGTCGCTGTCGTTGAGGCAGTTGCCCGCGCAGTCGTAGTACTGCTCGGCGTATGTGCAGGATCCGTCGTTGTCCGTGGCGGCCGCGTCGTAGTTGCATGCGGTGTCATCGTCACAGCCGGCCACTTCCAGCTCGTCACACACGCCGTCTCCATCGGCATCGTTCAAGCAGTTGCCTGCGCAATCGTAGTAGGTCTCCGCGTAGAAACAGGTGCCGTCGTCCTCGGTGGCCGAAGCGCTGTAGTTGCACGCCGTACCGTCCGTACAGCCGACGGTCTCGAGCTCGTCGCAGATGCCGTCGCCGTCCGTGTCGTTGATGCAGTTTCCAGCGCAGTCGTAGTACTGATCCGGGTAGGTGCAGGAACCGTCGTTGTCCGTCGCCTCAGCGTCGTAGTTGCACGCCGTGTCGTCGTCGCAACCGGGCACCTCGTCGCCATCGCACACCCCATCACCGTCGGCGTCCTCGAGACAGTTTCCGCTGCAGTCGAGACCCGCATCCGGGTAGGTACAGGATCCGTCGTTGTCCGTGGCCGAAGCGTCGTAGTTGCACGCAGTGTCGTCGTCACAACCAGGCACCTCGAACTCGTTGCAGACGCCGTCTCCATCGTCGTCGGCGAGGCAGTTGCCCGCGCAGTCGTATCCAGCGTCAGCGTAGGAACAGGAACCGTTGTCGTCTGTCGCACTCGCGTCGAAATTGCACGCCGTGTCATCCGTGCAACCGGGAATCTCGTCCTCATCGCAAACGAGGTCGCCGTCGGCGTCGCTCAGGCAGTTGCCGTCGCAGTCGACGTTGGTCGCGTTCGGGTAGGCACAGCTGCCATCATCGGAGGTGGCTTCAGCATCGTAGTTGCAGGCCGTCTCATCGGTACATCCGGGAACACCGGCGCCGAAGTAGAACGTGTCACGGAATTCATCGGAACCATCGCCATCGATGAACACCTGGACGTAGAGTTGTCCGCTGATTTCACCCGTGGTGGTGAATTGACCCGCCAACACCTTGAGGTCATCGCCGGCCACACCGTTGGCGTCTCCGTTCAATGCATACCATGCACCACCAATTCCGTCGTCGATGGAGATGTTGCCACCCGGGAGGCCACCGCCCGGATCGAAGTTGGTGAACCATGGGTTGTCCGCAGACTGCACGGTGCTCACATTGGCCTCACCAGCCAGCGCATTCGGCGTTCCCGTCAGACC